>JBEBGB010001332.1:0-1040 GCA_040081675.1 Vicinamibacterales bacterium | reverse complement strand
CCACGCCCCGGCAGCGAGCAAGACCTGTTCGCCGACGAAGTCGCCAGCAGTGGTCTTCATGACGCGTTTCCCGCCGGGGGCAGTCGAGACGGAGAAGACCTCCGCGCTCTCGACGAACTCGACGCCGGCCGCCGCGGCATCATCCGCCAAGGCACGCACGGCCTCATACGGCTTGCAGTGCGCATCGTCGGGAAAGAAGTATCCGCCGACCGTGTGACCGACAATCGCGGGCTCGCGGCCTCGGACCTCGTCGGCCGTCCATCGCTCGACTCGCACGCCCGCGCGTGCCATGAGTTTGTTCGACTTGGCCGCCGAACTGAACGAAGCCTCGTGCTCGTAAACAGCCAGCAGCCCGCGGCGTTCGAAGCTCGTGAACGTGGACGAGCGCGCCGAGAGCGCTTCCCACATGTCGACGCTCGCGTTGCATAGCTGGACAAGCGCCATGACCCCCGGCTCGAACTTCGATGTTCGCGAGGCCAGCAGGAACTCGATCAACCACCGAAGGTACCCAGCGTCGAGACGTGGCTGGATGTAGAGCGGGCTTTCTGGGTCGAGCATCCACCTGAACGACTTGAACACCATCGATGGGTTGGCCAGTGGGGTCGCCTGCGACGGCGTCAACCAGCCCGCGTTTCCAAACGAGCAGCCGTGCCCGATTCGGTCGCGTTCCAGAACCGTGACCGACGCGCCGCGCTTTGCGAGTTCCAGCGCGCACGACACGCCGATCACGCCTCCGCCAATAACGAGAACGTCCATCACGGGATTATGCGCCAGGGCTTCGTTCATCGTTCTCGGTCCGCCGGACCAGGGCAAGGATCAAAGAACGACGCACCGCGCGCTACATCGATTCGAAAAGCGCGCTAGGATGTCGGCGGCCGCCACGTCACGTCCAATTGGAAGGGTATTTCTCAGGGAAGAGGTGCATATGCGCAAGCTTGCAGGATGGGCAGTAGCCATCGCTCTCGTGGTCGTTTTCGCCGCCGTCGCGCTCGTGGTCATCCCCGCGGTTACTCTCGCGCAGGGCGCGAAGACCAAGCCGA
>JBEBGB010000454.1:0-4392 GCA_040081675.1 Vicinamibacterales bacterium | reverse complement strand
CACGCCGTTGCCGACGAGCGTATCGACCTGATCCTTCATGAGCGAGATGAGCGGGGACACGACGAGCGCGAGCCCCGGACGCACGAGCGCTGGTGCCTGAAAGCAGAGAGACTTGCCGCCGCCGGTGGGAAGAACGAGGAGCGAGTCACGTTCCTCGAGGACCGCCGTCATGGCCTCTTCCTGTAGGGGACGAAATGCGGTGTAACCCCAATACCGCGCAAGAACGCTGAGGAGCCCGGCCGCCGTCGGCGGCCGGGCGTCCGGAAGGATGCTACTTGGTTGCAACCGCCTGGGGCACGCGCGACGACAGATATGCACCGATGTTCACGTAGTCCTCGTCGGTGAGCTTGGCGACAACCGGCTTCATCAGCTGGCTCCACTCGCCGCGGCGAGCGCCAACCTGCATGTCGTACATCTGCCGGACAAGGTAGCTCGGCGACCGGCCGGCGAGGCCTGGCACCGGGCCGAGGCCCTGGAGATCCCCCCCGTGGCAGAGACCGCAGGCCACCGTCCGGCCGTTGCCGCCGTTCATCACGAGCGCCTCGCCCTTCTTGATGCTGCCGACCGGCACATAGGCGATGAAGCCTGAGCGCGGGTCACGCAGCTCCTCGGTACGTTCCACGTCCTCCGGGGTCTCGATGATTCGCATGCCGATCGGCTCGGTCTCGTTCCCCTCGAGGCGCAGATACATGCCGAGGGGGGAGATCACCGTCTTCGGCACTGTCTTTGTCTCGACGACTCGGATCCACGGCGTCCACCTCATGGCCCCAAAATATTCCGCCGACTGCCTGATCTCCTCCGGCGTCATCCCTTTCGCGATCGCAGCCATCGCGGCGGTATTGGCCTTGCGCGGATCGCCGGTCTTTCGGAGATCCGCGCGATAGTCGTTCATCTGCTGGATGAAGTAAGAGACGGGCAGGCCGGATACGCCGGCGTTCTCCGGCCTCCCCTTGCCATTGGGATAGTGGCAGAGGCTGCACGGACGCACGGCCGGCGCTCGTCCCTTGGCCACCACTTCCGGCATCACCGGGTGGTCGCCAGGGAACCAGTCGGCGGGGCCGGCGCCGTTGACCCCACGAACTTCCGGCAACGTCACGCGCAGCGTGCTGCCGGGCACGGTTCTCAGCGTCATGTCAGGTGCTGGCGCGGCAGCGGCACCGGGTGCCGCGGGGGGCGCAGGCGGCGCGATCGCATAAGCCCATGCTGGCGGCTCGCCCGCGGCTCTAAGTACTCCGGTGAGCGCGAGCGGGGCCAATACAAGGACGACGAGAGTGGCGAATCTACGCATGGATGTCCTCCAAAACGTTTCCGAATCCGGTAACTATAACGCCATTCCCCCCTCGGTACGGCAGTCGAAGACGGATCGTGGGTGGTCGAGTAAGAACCCGCCAAACCTGCGCGGCCTCGCCGAACAACCGCCTTCGACGGGACTTGGCGCTTCTCTAGCAGAGCACCCGAATCACGTCGGAGCGGGTGATGATGAAATTTTTGTCGGTCTTGAAGTCGCGCACGAGCACCGCCGGGTTCTCCGGCGTGATCATCGTCGAGAGCAGCTCCACGGGCGTGGAAATGTCCACGAAGGGAAACGCCGGCTGCATGATCACCTCGATCGGTTTCCTCTTGATCGTATGGTCGCGCATGAACCAGCTGTACAGGTGCGCCTCGTTAAGCGACCCGACGACACGGCCGTTGTGGGTGACGGAGATCTGTGAGAAGTCATGATCGCTCATAACGCGCACGGCATCCTCCACGGGGCGCGTGCACTCGATCGCCTGGAGCTCACCCGACACGCCGAGCGCCACGAGATCACGCACTGTCATCCCCAGCACCTCCAGGAATCCCCGCGCGCGCATCCACTCGTCGTTGTACATCTTCCCGAGATACCGTGAGCCGTGATCGTGGACAATCACCACCACGACGTCGTGTGTCGTGAAGTGCTCCCTGAGCTGTACCAGGCCGGCCATCGCCGAGCCGGCGGAGTTGCCGGCGAAGATGCCTTCCTCACGCGCGATGCGCCGGGTCATGACCGCGGCATCCTTGTCGGTGACCTTCTCGAAATGGTCGACGATGCCGAAGTCGACGTTCTTCGGGATGAAGTCCTCGCCGATGCCCTCCGTGATATAGGGATAGATTTCGTTCTTGTCGACGATCCCCGTTTCCTTGTACTTCTTGAAGACTGAGCCGTAGGTGTCGATCCCCCACACCTTGACCTTCGGATTGCGCTCCTTCAAGTAACGCCCCACGCCCGTGGCCGTGCCGCCGGTGCCCACGCCGACCACGAGGTGCGTCACCGCGCCATCGGTCTGGTCCCAGATCTCCGGGCCGGTCTGTTCGTAGTGGGCCTGGCTGTTCGACAAATTGTCGTACTGGTTGGCCTTCCAGGCGTTCGGCACCTCGCGCTCGAGCCGTGACGACACAGAGTAGTACGAGCGTGGGTCTTCAGGATCGACGTCGGTGGGGCAGACGATGACCTCGGCGCCGAACGCCTTCAGCGCATCTACCTTTTCCTTCGACTGCTTGTCGGTGGTCGTGAAGATGCAGCTGTAACCCTTGACCACCGCGGCGATGGCGAGACCCATCCCGGTATTGCCGGATGTGCCCTCGATGATCGTGCCGCCGGGCTTCAGCTTTCCAGACCGCTCGGCGTCCTCGATCATCTTGACCGCCATACGGTCCTTGATTGAATTGCCGGGGTTGAACGTCTCCAGCTTGGCAAGGACCGTGGCGTCCGTGACGCCCCGGGTGATGCGGTTGATGCGAACCATCGGCGTGTGTCCGATGGCGTCGAGGATGGTGTCGCAGATCTTTCGGCCGGGTGCGTTCGCCACGCTGCGATCTTACCGCTTCACCGTATTTCCACTTCGACGAGGTGCGCGGCTCCTGATGCGTCGACGCTGAGGCTGTGGCCGCCGGGAATGAAGACCCATTGGCCCGGCTGTGTGATGCGACTGGGCTGCGAACCGCCGCTCCCTGAAAGCTCAACCTCGCCTGAGAGCAGCACGATCACGACGGGCATCTCATGCGGATGGGTTGTCGTGGATGTGCCGGGGCCGAGCCGCACGTCGTAGACCGCGAGCGCGCGGCCCTCCTGTGCGAGCGATGTGCCTGCCGCCGTCATCGGTCTAGTCTGCAGCCATCCTCCAGATCTCAGGTTCTCGACTGCGATCACGTGATACGGGGTCGTGCCGGTATTCTCGACCTGATGCGAGCCGGGCTTGCCCGTGTACTCGGTGACGTCCACACTTCCTCTAAGGCTGGCATCCGGAGAACTCAATGGCTGCCCCGCCTCCCGCTGCGTGGTTTGTGCGTCGTTGAGTGCAATTGTTGCGATATCGCGCTCATGACGGTGGTCGAGCGTCTTGTCACCGGGCGCGATCGTCACCTCGATCACACGCAAGAGAATCGTGTCGAGCCGTACTGTGTGGTGCGGTTCCTGATCGACCGGGACCTGAGCCGACACCACGGCCGCCGCCGCGAAAAGAGCCAAGGCGCCCGCCGTGCCCATTACTCGTTTCATGGGTGGATTCTACGCGAAACAGCAGTCTCGCCATCGCCGAAGCGACCAACCTCCTGTTGCTTCCTGGACGCCGGTGCTCGAATGGCCGTCCGGTTCCGTTGAGGGATCCGGATTGGCCCAAGTACGTCTCGGACCTCAGGCAGGCGGCGCAAGGGGCCTACAAAGCGGCGCAAACCAAAGATTCAGGATCGCATCCTCGACGCCGCCGACACACTCGCCACGGCGTGCTCACACTGCCACTCCGTCTACCGCGAAAAGGCACCCGAGCAAGGCGGGGAGGCGAACCGCTGCGTCAAGTGAGGGACGCAGGCCCTCAGGATCGGCTTCGCGACTGGCGTGGGCCGCGCGATGCATGTGCCGACCCGTGCGCCTTTGGTGCCCACGTTCCGCCTCTCGCCGGCTGCGCGCCAGGCGTGCCGCCCCTCGCGGGCGGAGCGCCCGGTCCGCCCCCCTTACGTTCGGCCTTAGCCCGAGCCCGGGCACGCTCCTCGGACTTCCGTGCCCGGATTGCCGCGATTCTTTCGGCCAGCGGGATTTCGAGCTTCGTATCCGGCCGCGCGTGGTAGTCGAAGTCTGGCAGCGTCACCCGCGGCAGTGAGCGGCCGATCGCCCTCTCGATGGCGCGGAGGTCAGGCTCCTCGGCCTGCGACACGAAGGTGAAGGCATCGCCGGTCGCCTCGGCGCGGCCGGTTCGCCCCACGCGGTGAATGTAGTCGTCGGGCACCGCCGGTACGTCGAAGTTGACGACGTGGCTGAGCGCCTCGACGTCAATGCCGCGCGCCGCGATATCGGTGGCGACGAGCACCCGGTACTTTCCACTCTTAAACCCGGCCAACGCCTCGGTGCGCTGGGCCTGCGAGCGATTGCCGTGGATC
>JBEBGB010000453.1:0-4394 GCA_040081675.1 Vicinamibacterales bacterium | reverse complement strand
CTGGCGGAGAGAGTGGGATTCGAACCCACGGTAGGGTTTCCCCTACACACGCTTTCCAAGCGTGCTCCTTCAACCACTCGGACATCTCTCCGCTTTAGAATCAATGGTTTACCGCAGGCAGAAACCACCGTCTGAGGGAATTGTGTCAGACCCGACCATGTCCCGCAATCACTTACGCAGTGAATCACCCGCTTCGAGTCGGCGCGCCGCATCAGAAGCACGGTCCAGTGGATTCCAAAACAGCTGGCCGAGGAATCCACGTGGCGCTAAAATGGATGCATGAAGACGACCATTGATATTCCAGAGGATGAGTTGCGGGACGCTATGCGTTTCACGAACGCGACCACCAAGCGCGAAGCGGTCGTCAAGGTCTTGGAAGAGTTCAATCGCCGCCGGCGGATGGCCGAACTGGTCAAGTACTCCGGCACCTTCAGCAACAAGTTTCCGACCAACGACGAGATCGAGGCGATCGACGCAAGGCGCGATCGAGATCTGAATGCCCGTCCTCGTCGATAGCTCCCTCTGGGTGCACCAACTGCGCAAGAGTGGCGACCCGGCGAAGCGCGATCGCGTGAATGCGCTCCTGGAGAGCGGCGACGCCGCGTGGTGTCCGCCGGTGCGACTCGAGCTGTGGCGTGGCGTCACCAATGACGCGGAGCGCAAGACGCTTCGGCGCTATGAGGCGCTGCTTCCCGACTACGAGATCTCTGCCGAGGTCTGGACTCGGTCGATTCGACTCGCCGATCGTGGCCGGGCATCCGGCGTGACCGCTCCCCTCGCAGATCTCCTCATCTTTGCGTGTGCCCAGATACACGGTCTTGATGTCGCACACGACGATACACACTTCGACGAGTTGGCGAAGCTGGAGGCGTGATGCGATCTCGACCGCCCTGTCCTCGGCGGGACCTCAGAACTGGAGGCCCAGGGCCTTTCCAGGTAGCTGCGCCGCGCGGCGTCGTCCACGCCGTGTACGGCGTCGGCGGAGACGTACTCTCGCTCGACATTCTTGATTCCCGGATACGTCAGCGTGAACTCGTCAATCACCGTGCGCATGGCGTCGCGGGGGGCCGCGTCGTAGCTGCGCTTGTCGAAGATCGTCATCTGGATGATCAGCGCCTTCGTGTGCGTGAGCTTCGGCTGACGGCCGTTGATGTCGCCACGCCACGCTTCCGGAGTGAGATCGTACGCAAACCGTGGCGTCCAGACGCGATCGAGCCACCCCTTCAGGATTGCGGGAAAGCTCGGGAAGTGCACCGGTGCGATGAACGCCAATGCTTCAGGCCACGCGACCTTCTGTTGGCGATGTGCTCTAGAGTAGAGACGGAGCACCGCCGGAGGCTACGCCTCAAACCGGGTGATCACGCCTCGAGCGGACTGACCTTGGCCACGCCCACCACGTAGTTGTTGCCGTAGTGCCGCGCGCACTTTGGACATGTCGTATAGAAGAAGTACATCGTGTCGAGGTGCTTGCCTCGCTCCTTCACAGACGCAGCCATCGTCGCGGCCCACGTCGGTGTGTCCTTAAAGGGACCTTCGAACACCCTCGTCAGGAAATCGCCGCTCAGACGCACCGTGTCGGCGCCGGGCACTTCCTTGTCAACGGCAAACAGATGCTCGGCGTGCCAGGCCGAATCGTCATGGCTCAGTACTAGCAGTCCGCCGCCGGCGGCATGCGCGGTCTCGATGGCGGCAATCGTCCGAGCGAACACCGAGCCCATGTTCAGCGGCATGTGAAACGCGCTGACCGTCGACGCTCTGACGAAGAGCTTGTTGTCAAAATGGAGTTCCTGGTCTTGCCAGGGCTCCGGCCTGAAACGGGGGCAGCAGTTGGTCTCGTTGTCGGACGCGTCGAACGCCGGGGTCTGGTTAGGTAGCATTGCGAGCCTCGATTCGCGGCAGTGCAGTAGAGCCGGAGCAGGTCGATGGTCGCGAACGCGAAGTCGAGATACGGCGAGCGTCGAGCCTCGCGGAAGAACGGGGCGAAGGCGATGTAGAGCACCCACGCCGACACCACCACCGCCATGACACCCATCGCGACCAGCCCCGCTCATCCTTGGTGTCGATCGGCCACGATGCATGGATGTTTACGGGCGATGAGGCGCGTGAGGCAGGTGCGGTCTTGGGCGCGCGCGACCCAGCTCGACTCCCGTAAAGGAATCCGCCGCTTACGGCAGTCGTGCGTATTCCGCCCGTGCTTCGTTGATGAGTGGGATCCTGGCGTCGGCGTTCTCCCACAGCGCAAACAGATCGTCGTACACACTTCTCGCCTTGGCGCTGTCGCCCGAGAGCGCCAGCGCTCTCGCCAGGTGCAGCCGCGCGAACGCGTCAATGGGATCGACGAGCACGATGCTTCGATGGTCGACAATCCGCTGGAACTCGGCGGCGGCCTCTACCGGCTGCTGCGCCGCCAGATACGCCAGGCCGCGAACGTAGATCGGATAGAGCTTGCCGAAGTACCCATTGAAGCCGATGCCTCCCATGGCGAGGTCGAAGCGGGAGGCCGTCTGCAGCGACTGAATCGCCGCTGCCGCGTCACGTGCGTCCAATGCGAACAGAGCCCGCAGCGTCGGTAAATACATGAATTGCACCGACGTGTCCTCCGGATAGTCGCGGGCCAGACCGTCAGCCAGCGCGCGCGATCGCGCCACATCACCGGACACGGCGAGCGCGAACGCGGCGGCATAGTCCACCTCGTGGCCCCTGCCGAGCGCGAGGGCCGCGGTGACCTTCTGTCTAGCGGCGGTCGGATTCCCGGACAACGCTTCCCACACGGCCGTTGCCGCTTCGAACAAGGCGGCGCGCTCGAGTCTTCCAGACTGCTTGGCGATGGCGACGGCGATCGCGGATGTCCGCCTCGCGTCCTGCAGTTGGGCGGAGCCGGCCAGGCGCAACGCTTCAAGATGCGAGATCAAGTCTTCCGTGGAGCGATTGGTTCTGGCGATCGCGGCCTGCTGACTCATGCCCTCGCCATCGCCGCGCAAGAAAGCGATGAAGTAGCGAATCAGGAAATAATCAGAGGCAAATTTGTCCTCTTCCGCTCGACGGATGGTGGCCTCGGCCGCGTCCAGGCGATTCAGGTAGAGTTCGCTGGACGCCTTACTGTTGTATGAAGGTGCGGAGCCTCCCTCGGAAGTAAGAGCGAATGACCTCTCGGCTGCAGCGATCGACAGCTCGTATCTGCCGGTGCTCCGCGTGGCGAAGCCGGCCAGCAATCCGTGCGGTATGGAATCGCGTGGATAGGTCTGCGCCCACGCCTCCAGCGTCTCCATCTCGCGGTCCATGTTGCCCGTGACCGACCGGTCGTACATCGCTTCGATGTAGAATCGCTCGGCGTCGCTCGCGCGATGGCGCAACTCGTACGCCTTCGTCGCACTCTGGCGCGACTTCGCCGATTCTCCCTCATTGCTGTAATAGGTCCCGAGCCTCGCATGGGCGACCGCGAAGTCCGGATCGATCGCGATCGCACGCTCGAACAGCGGCAGAGCCCGCGCGCGGCCGGATGACGCGAACACCTGCGTCGCGGTGGTGAAGGCTTTCCACGCGTCCAAAGATGCCGTCGTCGCTTCCTGGAGCGGCCTGGAGTATTTCTCGATACTGACGATCGATTCACCCAGTCGCTGGCGGACCTGGGTGGCCATCTGGCTCAGCGAGCCGAGGACATCTTCCTTGCGTGCCACCTGCGCCTGCTCGTCGGCGATGATGTCGCCGGTGGCGCAGTTCTTCGCCCGCAGAGCGAGGATGTACTGACTGCCCAGGCTGGCGATCGAGCCATCGAGCACCGCGGCGCTTGCCGTCCGCACGCACACGCCCTGAGCGATCGCCGGAGTCAGCCGCGCATCCGGCGGCTGCTGCATCATCGCCAGCGTCTTTCCGATGCGGTCATCCGAAATGAGGCTCAGGAACGGCGATTGCTGAAGCTGTGCCGCGAGTCCTTGCCGCAACGTGTCGTCGAACACCGGATCGCCGGTGGTATTGGCGAAGTCGGCGAGCACGATCGTATCCCTGTCGGTCAGCGTCGTGGGACGACGGCCACTGATCGTCCACGCGACGGCGACGGCAATGACGGCGGCGCCAATCGAGAACCACAGCGCGCGGCGGCGCGCGAGCGGCGGATGCTCCGCCGGCGGTGCGTCCAGCCCGCGTTTCAGGTGCTCGAGATCGATCCGCAGCTCAGCCACCTGCTGATATCGGAGCTCGCGGTCGGGATCGAGGCATTTCGAGATAATGCGTTCCAGCTCAGGCGTCCTCTCGACGCGCAGCCGAACACCCGGCACGGGCCGCGTCCCCGTGACCATTTCATAGAGGACCACGCCGAAGCTCCAGATGTCGGCCCGGTGATCGACCATCTCGCCGCGGGCCTGCTCCGGCGCCATGTAGGCGACAGTTCCCATCAC
>JBEBGB010001331.1:0-1041 GCA_040081675.1 Vicinamibacterales bacterium | reverse complement strand
TCGGCCGTGTTCACACGCGGTGAGACGCAGGCGCTCGTGACCTGCACGCTCGGCACCGGCGACGACTCGCAGAAAATCGAGACGTTCGAAGGCGAGACCTGGAAGAACTTCATGCTGCACTACAACTTTCCGCCGTTTTCGGTGGGGGAAGTGGGCCGCTTCACGGGACCTGGCCGTCGCGAGATCGGTCACGGCGCACTCGCCGAGCGCGCACTCGCGGGCATGATTCCCGGCGAAGAGTCGTTCCCGTACACGGTTCGGGTGGTGTCGGACATCCTCGAATCGAACGGCTCATCGTCGATGGCGACGGTCTGTGGCGGATCGCTCGCGATGATGGATGCTGGCGTGCCGCTGAAGGCGCCGGTCGCCGGAATCGCGATGGGCCTGGTGATGGACGAGAAGAGCGGCAAGTTCGCCGTGCTCTCTGACATCGCGGGCGCCGAAGATCACTACGGCGACATGGACTTCAAGGTCGCTGGCACGGCCAACGGCATCACCGCACTGCAGATGGACATCAAGCTGTCCGGCGTGCCCACGGAAGTGATGACCAAGGCGCTCGAGCAAGCGCGTCAGGGCCGCATGCACATCCTCGGCATCATGCAGGATTCGCTCGGCGCACACCGCTCGAACATCTCCAACTTCGCGCCGCGCATTGTCACCATCAAGATTCCGGTCGACAAGATCCGCGACGTCATCGGGCCGGGTGGCAAGATGATTCGCAGCATCATCGAGCGGACAGGCGTGAAGATCGACGTCGAAGACGATGGCCGCGTGAACGTGGCATCGGCCGACGGCGCCTCGGCGCAGAAGGCCATCTCGATCATCCAGGAGCTCACGGCGACGCCGGAACTCAACAAGACGTACCTCGGCAAGGTGCAGCGCATCACCGACTTCGGTGCGTTTGTCGAGATCATGGCTGGTACGGATGGTCTGCTCCACGTGTCCGAAATCGCGAACCACCGCGTGAAGGACGTGCGGGATGAACTCAAGGAAGGCGAACAGATTCTCGTGAAGGTCATCAACATCGACCCGACCGGGAAG
>JBEBGB010000452.1:0-4395 GCA_040081675.1 Vicinamibacterales bacterium | reverse complement strand
AGAGGCCCGACACGATTCGCACGGTGCGGCGGGATCTGGCTCGCATCAAGACCGTGCTGCGGCAGAAGCAGGCAAAGTAGCTATGGCTCAGAAATCCGAGAAGTTGGGCGTCGTCGTCAGCAACAAGATGCAGAAGAGCATCGTGGTGGCGGTCGAGTGGCAGGTGCGTCACGGCCTCTACGGCAAGACCGAGCGTCGCACCTCGAAGTTCATGGTGCATGACGAAGAGGGCGCCGCGAAGATCGGCGACACTGTCGAGATCGTGGAGACACGACCCATGAGCCGTCGCAAGCGTTGGGCGCTCAAGCGCGTCGTCCGTCAGGTGGCTGGCGCAGGTCTAAGACAGGACAGCTAGGCAGGTGAGGCAGGAACGGCAGGCACGGCAAACGGAACCACGCGGTTCTCGTCCACCAGCCTGACCCGACCGGACCCACCCGACCTGGGAGAAGCATCATGATTCAAATGCGTTCGATCCTGGACGTTGCCGACAATTCCGGCGCGCGAAAGATCGCCATCATCAATCCCATCGGCGGATCCACCGGCCGCTACGCCCGACTCGGTGACATCGTCACGGCGTCGGTGAAGGAAGCCACGCCGGAAGGAACCGTCAAGAAGGGGCAGGTCGTCAAGGCGGTCATCGTCAGAACCGCCAAGGAGCAGCGCCGTCGCGATGGCAGCTACATCCGGTTCGACCGCAACGCCGCCGTGCTGATCAACGACACCGGCGAGCCCATTGGCACGCGCGTGTTCGGTCCGGTGGCGCGTGAACTGCGCGAGCGCAAGTTCATGAAGATCATCTCGCTGGCGCCTGAGGTTTTGTAATGAGCCGTTTAGCGACACCCATCCGGAAGAACGACAACGTCCTGGTCATCACGGGCAAGAACCGTGGCACGCGCGGCCGCGTGTTGCGCGTCGACCCGGTGAAGAACCGCCTGGTGGTCGAGGGCGTGAACATGATCAAGCGGCACACGAAGCCCAACCCCCAGAAGAACATCAAGGGTGGCGTCGTGGAACGCGAGGCGTCGCTTCATGCGAGCAACGTGCAGCTGGTCTGCCCGGAATGCGGGAAGCAGACGCGCGTGGGCCGCAAGATCCTCGGCGACGGCCGCAAGGTGCGCATCTGCCGCAAGTGCGAGGGAGTGGTCGACAAATGAACCGCTTGAAAGCGAAATACCAGAGCGAGGCGATCGCGGCGCTCACCAAGGAGTTCGGCTACACGAACGTGATGGCCGTGCCAAAGATCCAGAAGATCGTGGTCAACATGGGCCTCGGCGAGGCGACCGGCAACGCCAAGATCATCGACACCGGCACCGACGAACTCGCGCGCGTGACCGGACAGAAGCCCGTGACGCGCCGTGCGAAGAAGTCGGTCGCGCAGTTCAAGGTGCGCAAGGGTCAGCCGATCGGCACCATGGTGACGCTGCGCGGCGAGCGGATGTGGGAGTTCCTCGACCGTCTCGTGTCGATTGCCCTTCCCCGGGTGCGCGACTTCAAGGGCGTGTCGCCCAAAGGGTTCGACGGCCGCGGCAACTACACGCTCGGGTTGCGCGACCAGCTCCTGTTTCCCGAGATCGACTACATGAAGGTCGACAAGGCGCGCGGCATGAACGTCTCGGTGGTGACCACCGCCAAGACGGACGAAGAAGCACGAAAGCTGCTGCAGTTCATCGGCATGCCGTTCAGGCAGTAAGAAAACGTGATGGCGATAGGCCGTAGGCGCTAGGCGATAGGCCGGATTCAAAGCCCATCGCCAACCGCCCATCGCCCAAAGCCCTCAGCGAAGGAATTCAATGGCTACGACAGCGAAGATCGCCAAGGAACAGAAGACGCCGAAGTTCAAGGTTCGGCTCCACAACCGTTGCCGCCTGTGCGGACGCCCGCGGGCCTACATGCGCAAGTTCGCGCTGTGCCGCCTGTGCTTCCGCAAGCTGGCGCTCGACGGCGACGTCACGGGAGTCACGAAGAGCAGCTGGTGATACTTGCAGGTGGCAGAGTGGTGAGTTGGTGACCAGGTGAGCGACCTCACCGCATCGACAGCTCCCAGACCGCTATTTTGCTTCGTCACGACTTGAGAAGGTTCAGAGAGATATGACAGATCCAATTGCCGACATGCTGACGCGGATCCGGAACGCCGTGACTGCGAAGCACACGCGCGTGGACATGCCCGCGTCACGGATCAAGGCGGACATCGCGCGCATCCTGACCGACGAAGGCTATATCCAGAGCTACAAACTGGTGGATACGCCCGGATCGGTTCAGCAGACGCTGCGTCTCCAGCTGAAATACGGCCCGCACGGCGAGAAGGTGATTACGGGAATCGAACGGATCAGCCGACCTGGCCGCCGCGTCTATTTCGGGCGCGAGGATGTGCCGGTGGTGCTCGCGGGTCTGGGCACGAGCATCCTGACCACCTCGCGGGGTGTCATGACGGGCCGTTCCGCCGTGAAAGCCGGCGTCGGCGGCGAAGTGCTCTGCAACATTTGGTAGGACTATCGGCGGCGGGCTTCGGCTCGTGGCCGTCAGTTGCGTTGGTCAGGCCTAGACCCATCGCCTAGAGCCCAGAGCCAGCAAGGATCACGAAGATGTCTCGAATTGGAAAGAAACCGATCGTCGTGCCCAAGGGCGTGACCATCAAGGTCGTTGACGGCGCCGTCGAGGTGCAGGGCCCCAAGGGCAAGCTGCGTCAGGCGCATCCGGCCGGGATCAACTTCGAGCTGGCCGATGGCCAGCTGTCGGCCAAGCGTTCGACCGACGACCCGTCGCTGGCCAAGTTCCACGGCCTGGCGCGTAGTCTCGTGGCCAACGCCGTGACCGGCGTCACCGAAGGCTTCAAGCGCGAGCTCGACATCGTCGGCGTCGGCTACCGCGCGGAGGTCAAGGGCAGGCAGGTGATTCTGGCGCTGGGATACTCGCACGCGTCTGTGTTCGAGATTCCGACCGGTATCGACATCGCGATCGAGAAGCAGACGCATGTCACCGTGACCGGTGTGGACCGTCAGCTGGTCGGACAGGTGGCCGCCAATCTTCGTCGTCTCCGCAGGCCCGACCCGTACAAGCAGAAGGGCGTGCGCTATACCGGCGAAGTGCTGAAGAAGAAGGCCGGCAAGACGGGGGCGAAGTAGCCATGAAGATAAAAACGACACACGACCGCCGCCGTCGTATTCAGCTGCGGCAGCGCAAGCGGATTTCCGGATCGACCGAGCGTCCGCGTCTCAGCGTGTTCCGCAGCGTGACGCACATCTATGCGCAGGTCATCGACGACTTGACCGGCAAGACCCTCGCGTCGGCCTCGAGCGTCGAACCGGCACTCAAAGGGACGTTCGCGAAGGGCGTGAGCGGCGGCAATCTCAAGGGCGCCGAGGCGGTGGGTCAGGTCATCGCCGAGCGCTCGATCGAGAAGGGCATCAAGCGGGTCGTCTTCGACCGCAGCGGCTTCCTCTATCATGGGCGCATTCGCGCCGTGGCGGACGCCGCGCGCAAAGCAGGACTGGAATTCTAGGAGCGGTATGCGAACTCGCGAACGAATCGATCCGGCGCAGCTGGACATCAAGGACAACGTCGTCTCGATCAACCGTGTCACCAAGGTGGTCAAGGGCGGCAAGAATCTGAGCTTCAGCGCGCTGGTTGTCGTCGGCGACGGTCACGGTGTGGTTGGCTTCGGCATCGGCAAGGCCAAGGAAGTGCCGTCGGCCATCAAGAAGGGCATCGAAGCCGCCAAGAAGAATCTGGTGCGCGTGCCGCTCGCCGGAACGACCATCCCGCACGCCGTGGTGGGTAACTTCGGGGCAGGCAGTGTGCTGCTGAAGCCGGCGCCGGACGGCACAGGCATCATCGCTGGCGGAGCCGTTCGCGCGGTGGTGGAAGCTGCCGGAATCAGCAACATCATGACGAAGTCGCTCGGGTCGGCCAATCCGCACAACGTGGTGCGTGCGACGGTCGCCGGCCTCGACTCGCTCAAGGATCCAGCCGCGATAGCGCGGATGCGCGGCAAGGAGCTCGGGGAGCTCGTCGGCGCGTCAGCCTGAAAGAACGACGAACATGGCAAATCAGCGAACAGATTCGAAGGGCACCGGCACCGTCAAGGTGACCCTGGTGAAGAGCCCAATCGGTTTCAACAGGAACCAGGGCATCGTGCTTCTCGGGCTCGGGCTGCGCCGCATCCGTCACACGGTCGAAGTCAAGGACACGGTGCAGACACGCGGCATGCTCCACAAGGTGCGGCACCTCGTGAGTGTCGAATAGCAGTTGGTGAATTGGTGAATTGGAGAATTGGAGAATTGGAGAGTTGGAGAATGTTAATTGAACTCCCCAAATCACCAAGTCGCCAGATCGCCAATTAGGATGATCAGTTATGGGTCTTGATAATCTGCGTCCCCCAAAGGGCGCGAAGCATTC
>JBEBGB010000059.1:0-15968 GCA_040081675.1 Vicinamibacterales bacterium | reverse complement strand
ATCACACCAAACAGCCTGGTCGCACGCGTGGGCTACGACCTGTTCGAGGGCGGTCTCGCCGGGCTTGGCGGGTACGTCGAGTACACGAAACGCGATGAAATGTGGCTGGATAACGCCAACCTGATCAAGGCGCCCGGTTACACGCTCACGAATTTCAACCTGCACTACGACGGCCGTCGCATCTCGAATCGTCTCGAGTCACTGCATCTGCTCTTCGAGGTTCGCAATGTGGCCGACAAGATCTGGGTCGCATCGGCGGGCAACTTGTCGAACAGCCTGAACGCGACGACGGGGTTGCAGAACGACGCCAGTGTGCTGGCGAATTCCGGCGGTATGTATGCCGGCTACCCGCGTTCGTTCTTCACGGGCGTGCGGGTGGGGTTCTGAGCGTGGAGAATCCCAACACGCATCGCACGGCGGTGAGGCGAGCGTGGGTTGCTGTCGTCGCGGCTGCGACGCTGCTCGGAGCGGGTGGCTTCGGCATGCGCGCAGCGGTGCAGAACCCGTCCCAGTCGGCCGGCGCCAGCGGTGCCGCGGGGCATCAGATGGGCGACGCTTCCGGCGCGTGCGACGAGCCGACACTGCGTTGTGCCTCATCCGCGACCCCGGTGTTCGGTGCTGACGGCACGCTCTGGCTGGTGTGGGCTGCGGGCGGCAAGGTGTCGGTCGCGCGGTCGAGCGACCGCGGCCGCACCTTCGCCGCGCCTGTCGCTGTGACCCCGAAGGCGCTGACGCTCGACGGCGGCGCCGACGAGCGACCGCAGATTCTTGTCGATGCCCAGGGACAACTGACGGTGGCCTACGCCATCTTCAAGGACAAGCGGTACAACGGCCAGATCTTCACGGCTGTGTCGAAGGATGGCGGGGCAACGTTCACAACACCCAGGTCGATCACGGACGACAGTTCGAGCCAGCGCTTCATCAATCTTGCGCGCGACGCGGATGGTCAGGTGTTCGCATCGTGGATCGACAAGCGCCACGTGGTTGCTGAGGAGAAGGCGGGAGGGCAGTTCGACGGTGCATCGCTGGCCTTCGCGTGGTCGAAGGACGGCGGCGAGCACTTCGAGCCGGCCCGGATCGCACACGACCACATGTGCGAGTGCTGTCGGCTTGGCGTTGCGTTGACCGGTCCGCACCAGCCAGCGGTCGTGTTTCGCAACATCTTCGGCGGCGAGCGCGACCATGCGTTGCTCCAGTTCAATGCCGACATGAGCGTCCGCTCGTTGGCCCGCGTGGCCGAAGACCACTGGAAGCTCGATGCGTGCCCGCACCATGGGCCGAGCCTCGCGCTGGCGCCGGACGGCACGTTCCACGCCGTCTGGTACAGCGGCGGCGGTGTTCGCCAGGGCTCGTTCTACGCGCACTCCACTGACGGAGGCAAGACCTTCTCATCACCCATGCGGATCGGCGACGCCAACCGTCAGCCGACGCGCCCCTATGTGTACGTGCGCAATGGCCGTGTCTGGTTGGCGTGGAAGGAATTCGACGGCGAGCAGACCTCTGTTCTCGTGTCGTCGTCATCCGACGGCGGCCGCACGTGGACGCTGCCACGCACGATTGCGCAGACGGCGGACTACTCGGATCACCCGCTGCTCGTGTCTGATGGGCGCGCCGTGTATCTCTCCTGGATGACGAAGGTGGACGGGTATCGCGTCCTGCCCGTCGAGGCTCACTCATGAACGCACTGTCGACTCGAGCGTCGGGGCTCTTGCTGGTCGGACTCGCCGGCGCGGTCATCAGTCTCGCCGCCACGACCACGCGACTGCCCGCGGTTCGGTTGCTGCCCCCTCCCGCGGCTGCGGGCAGCGGCATGTACGGTCTCACCACGTCATCGGACGGCACGCCGTATCTGAGCTGGCTCGAACCGACGGGTGAGGGCATCCACGCACTGAAATTCTCGCGACTCGACAAGGGCGTCTGGGCCGACGCGCGAGAGATCGCGCGCAGTGACAACTGGTTCGTGAATTGGGCCGACCATCCGACGCTGGCCGTCCTGCCGAACGGTTCACTCGTCGCGCATTGGCTTGCCAACAACGGCGACAAGCGAGGTTCGTACGGCTACGGCTTCCGCATTGCGCTGTCGAGCGACGGAGGGCACCGGTGGCACGAAGTGCATGCTGGCGGAACCGACAACACCGAAGGCTATTCGGGTTTCGTGTCGATCCTGCCGACTGCATCAGGATTCGAGGCCATCTATCTCGGCCCGCCGAAGCCACACGATCCGAAGCCGGATCCGAATCACGTCATGACGCTCGCGGCACTTCGCTTCAGTCTAGGCGGCAGGCTCGAAGGGGAAACCGTCGTCGACGCCGACACGTGCAGTTGCTGCAGCACGTCGATCGTGCAGACCGGCCAGGGCCCAATCGCCGCCTATCGCGACCGTGCGGCCGGTGAGATTCGGGATATCTCGGTGGTGCGGCTTCGCAACGGGAAGTGGGCCGAACCGACGACGGTGCACGACGGCTGGCAGATCAACGCCTGTCCGACGAACGGGCCGGCGTTGGCGGCGTCGGGGTCGCGAGTGGCGATGGCCTGGTTCACCGGGGCCGGCGGCGTTCCGAGGGTGAAGGTCGCGTGGTCCCAGGATGCAGGTGAGACGTTTTCCGCTCCTGTGATCATCGACGGAGGTCGGCCCGTCGGGTGGCCGGCCACCGTGATGCTCGACGACGGAAGTGCTGTCGTCAGCTGGCTCGAATCACGTGGTGACGGACATGGTGAACTGCGTCTGCGCCGTATCTCGTCCTCGGGGCGAGCAGGCGATCCGATCACCGTAGCCGAAAGCAGTTCCGGCCGCTCGACAGGCATGCCCCAGATGGTTCGCATGGGGAACGACTTGCTGCTGGCCTGGCGTACAGACCGTGTGCAGACGGCGCTCGTGCCAGTTCCGGCTTACTAGCCGCGCACACTCAATTTCAGGGGAGTTCATTGCGATGTTCATGCGACACGTGTCGGTCGGGCTGTGCCTTGGGACAGCCGTCTTGATTGTCGGTCTGGCCACGCCGGTGCGTGCCCAGAACGCGGCACCGCCATCGTCGGCCGGAGCCACGGAGGAGAAGAAGCGCGACGACAGGGAGCACTCCGGCCAGGAAGTGCCGACGGTGAAAGAGACGGTCGACGTTGTCGGGAAGGCGCCAGGAGAGACGCTCTCGATGGAGGTGCCCGCGCAGACGGCATCCCGCCTTGGGCTGCCCGTGCGTGAGATTCCAGCCTCGGTGACCATCGTCGATCAGGCGACGATCGAGCAGCGCGGCGCGGCCGATACACAGGCGATTCTGTCCAGCGTGCCCGGCATGACTGCCGCGGCACCGCCGGGAGGCGCCGGCTCAGTGTGGTACCGAGGTTTTGGCTCCACGCAGATCACGCAATTGTTCAACGGCATCACGGTCCAGTACGATGCCATTGCGGGACGGCCGGTTGACAGCTGGATCTATCGCGAAGTCGAAGTCATCGGCGGTCCATCCACCTTCCTGTTCGGTGCCGGCGCAGTTGGCGGTTCGATCAACTACATCACGAAGCTGCCCGCGGCTTCCGGCAACTCGTTCGATGCGCGGGTCGGCTATGGCTCCTACAACACCTCGGAGTTGTCACTCGGGTTGAATCGGCGACTTGGCGGGACGGGTGTCAGGAATACGGTTCGTGCGGACCTGAGCCGCACCTACTCCAACGGGGCGATAGACGGAAACCAGCGCGGCGCCGTCAGCACGGCTGTGTCGCTGCTCAGCGAGTTCGGGTCGAAGTTCACCCACACCGCGGCGTTCGAGTTCCAGAACGAACAGGTCGATCAGCCCTACTGGGGCACCCCGATCCTGAACCCGACGACCGGCGTGGTCGGCATCGACGATGCGACGCGTTTCAAGAACTACAACTCGCGCGACGGCATCTACGAGCAGACCATCTGGTGGGGGCGCTCGGTCACCGAGTTCCGGCCGTCAGCCCGCATGTCGGTGCGCAACACGGTCTACCACTACGACGCGTTGCGCGATTACCGCAACGTGGAGGAGTACCGGTACACCCCGGACAACACCGCTGTTGTCCGGTCGGCTCCGCTGCTGCAACGCCACGACCAGGTGCTCACCGGTGACCGCGTCGAGGCGCAGTTCCACACCTCCGCCGGGCTTGCGTCGGACTGGTCCGCTGGTTTCGACGTCAGCGCGAACACGCAGACGCGCTTTCCCCGCTCGCTCACGCTGAATGTCAGCACCGTGAGCCCACTGAACTTCACGACCGAAGCGTTCTTCGACGTGCCGGGTATGGTGCCTGGATTCAGTCCGGATCGGACCAACGACGTCGGGACGCTGGCGGTGTTCGCCGAGAACCGGACGAAGCTCACCAGCGCGCTGTCTCTGGTGACCGGTGTGCGAAGGGACCGCATCCAGCTTGACGTGACGAACTTTCGGGCGGTCTCGGCGACGAGTCCTGCGTTCTTCTCGAACACCTACCATCCGATCACGGGTCGTGCGGCACTGAGCTACGAGATTGCGCCGAAGGCCAATGTGTATGCGCAGTTCAGCACCGCTGCGGACCCACCCGCGGGCATCCTGACCACCGCGAGCTTTGCCCAGGTGCGCAATTTCGACCTGACGACTGGCCGCCAGTTCGAGGTCGGCACGAAGCTGGAACTGCCCGACGGGCGCGGAGCCGTCACCGCCGCCGTCTACGGCATCGTCCGGAAGAATCTGGCCATCACCGATCCGACGAATCCGAGCACGACGATTCCAGTCGGCCAACAGTCCTCCAAAGGCTTCGAACTCTCATCGTCGGTCCGCGCATCCAGCGCACTGCTCGTGCAGGGGAACTACGGGTATACCGCGGCCCAATACGACGACTTCCTCGAGAGTGTTGGTGGCGTCGCTGTGTCACGCGCCGGAAACCGTCCCACGGGTGTTCCCGTCCACGTCGCCAACGTCTGGTTGACGTATGCGCTCGCACCGAAGTGGAGCGCCTCGTTCGACACCAGGACCGTGTCGGCGCGCTATGCCAACACAGCCAACACGATTAGCGCACCTGGCTACGCGGTGCTCGGTGCGTCGGTGTCACGCGGGCTTGGAAAGAACGCGTCGGTCGTGGCCCGGGTACGCAACCTCACTGACAAGGTGTATGCGGCGGCCATCACGTCGACACCGATGTTCTTCCTCGGTGCACCGCGGACGCTCGAGGTCAACATCCGTCTCGCGTACTGACGCTCAGTGGTCGGCAAGGAGAGCGGCATGGAGCCTGGGATGACGACGACAAGGCAGGCGTTCAGGCGCGGTTGCCAGGTGGTGGTGCTGGCGGCCTTGCTCGGCGTTGTTGCCGTACCGTCTGGCAACGACCTGCGGCCGTTCGTGCGCGGCAGCTGGAAGCAGATTCGACAGGCACACCACGATCAGCCACTCGTCGTCCACTTCTGGGGCGTCACGTGTGCGCCGTGCATGACCGAACTTCCGAAGTGGGGCCAACTGCACACACAGCGACCGAAGGCGAACATCGTCTTCGTGGCGGCCGACCCCATCCCAATCGATCCGCCGAACATCGAGGCGGCCATCACGCGCACCGGCATCGGCACGGCGGAGAACTGGATGTTCTCCGACTCCTTCCTCGAGCGGCTGCGGTTCGAAGTGAACCCGGCCTGGGGCGGGGAGCTGCCGTACACCGTACTGATTGGGGCGGACGGGACGATGACGGCCACAGCCGGCGTCACTGAGGCGAGCGCGATCAGCGCCTGGCTCGACAAGCAGACGGTGGGCAGCCGCCGGACCAGGCCATAACCGAGAGGGACGTGACATCATGACGAAGCCTTCGAGTCGATCTCCGCACTTCACGTTGACGCGAGCCGCACGCACTCTTGTGGCTGGTCTCGCGGTGTTCGCCTGCGAGCGCGCCGGGACCCTTGCCGTCTCTGCGCAGCAGCCGCCGCCCGCCGCCGGGGCCTCGCCTGTCAGCATTCGCTTTCAGGCCACGATGGGCGAGACCCCTGCTTCCTGCACGACTGCCTTCGACGGCATCGGCACCACGCGGTCGTCGGTCAAGATTCAGGATCTGAAGTTCTACGTCCACAACGTTCGTCTGGTGACGGCGTCGGGCGCCAAGGTCCCTGTGCAACTCGAACAGGACGGCCGCTGGCAGCTGGACGATGTGGCCATGCTCGATTTCGAGGACGGCACCGGTACCTGCGCGAACGGGTCCAAGGATGTTCGTACGGTTGTCACGGGTCAGGTGCCCTCGGGTTCGTACGTCGGGCTCGAGTTCACGCTCGGTGTTCCCTTCGAGAAGAACCATCGCGACCCGGTGTCGGCCGGTGCGCCGCTGAACCTCTCGCGGATGTTCTGGGTCTGGAACGCAGGCTACAAGTACCTCCGATTCGATTACATGAGCACGGGGCAGCCGCGCGGTGCCTTCGTGCATCTCGGCAGCACCAATTGCTCGCCGAATCAGACGAGGCTCACCATCCCCACAGCGTGCACACACCCGAACCGGGTGGATGTGTCGCTGCCGTCGTTCGATGTCGCACACGACGTCGTGATCGCCGACTTCGCCAGTCTGCTGGCCGATGCGAATGTCGATGTCAACACGGCAGACACGGCCGAGGGCTGCATGTCCGGTCAATCCGACCCCGAGTGCGCCCCCGTGCTCTCGCGGCTCGGCCTCCCGATTGGCGACCGGTCATCCGGCCAGCAGCGCCTGTTCCGTCGTGCCGGGCCTGAGTCGGCCGCGGCGTTTCAGTGGAACCTGCCAAAGGGGTTCCCGACACCGCGTGTGCCGGCGGACAACCCGATGACCGCGGAGAAGGTCGAACTCGGGCGCCGCCTGTTCTACGACACGCGGCTGTCGGTCAACGGCACGCAGGCGTGCGCCACCTGTCACAAGCAGGCGCTGGCCTTCACCGACGGCAGGGCCACGGGGCTCGGCGCCACCGGCGAAGCGCATACAAGAGGACCGATGAGCCTCACGAACGTGGCCTATAGCCCGGTCCTGACGTGGGGCAACCCGCTGATGACCTCGCTCGAACGTCAGGCTCTGGTGCCTATGGTCGGCGAGAATCCCGTCGAACTTGGGTTGGCTGGGCACGAGCACGACCTCTTCGAACGCCTGCGCACCGTACCCGAGTACCAGACGCTGTTCCCGCGCAGCTTTCCGAATGACGCCGACCCGATTTCGCTGCAGAACATTGCAAAGGCTATTGCGGCGTTCGAGCGCACGATCATTTCAGGGCGCTCGGCGTACGACCGCTACCAGTACGGCGGCGACCAGCAGGCGATCTCCGATGCCGCCAAACGCGGTGAGGAGCTGTTCTTCGGTGAGAAGACCGAGTGCTTCCACTGTCACGGCGGATTCAACCTGACCGAGACGGTCGACTTCGCCGGCAAGAGCGAACTGGAAGTCGAGTTTCACAACACCGGCCTCTACAACATTGGCCGCACCGGAGCCTACCCCACGGGGAACACGGGTGTACACACCGTGACCGGTAAGCCCGAGGACATGGGTCGATTCAGGGCCCCGTCGCTGCGAAACGTCGCGGTAACCGCGCCGTACATGCACGACGGCAGCATCCCCACGCTCGAGACTGTGCTCGATCACTATGCAGCGGGCGGACGCACGATTGCCGCAGGTGCGCACGCCGGAGTCGGCGCCGACAGTCCCCTGAGGAGCGGCTTCGTCCGCGGGTTCACGATGTCCGCGCAGGAACGGTCGGACCTGATCGCGTTCCTGCAGTCACTCACCGACCAGTCGTTCCTGACCGACCCGCGCCTTGCAGACCCGTGGCCTTCGCACGTCAGCGCGCCCGACGCCGTCGCGAACCACGCCCGATGACCGAGGTGCCCATGACAGCTGCGTCGGTCGACTCGACGAGCACGCCTCCACGAGGATGGCTCGATTATCGCGCCGTCTGGCGATGGCATTTCTACGCGGGCATCTTCTGCATCCCGTTCGTCATGTGGCTCGCAACGACCGGTTCGATTTATCTGTTCAGGCCGCAAATCGAGGCGTGGCTCGACCGATCGTACGACAACCTGAACGTGGCCGGTACCCGCGCGACGCCAGAGGCGCAGGTGACGGCAGCGCTCGCGGCCGTGCCGGGCGGACGGTTGAACAGCTACGAACTCCCGCAGGCGCCGGACTCCTCGGTGCGGGTGCTCGTCGGCCGCGGCGCGGAACTCTTTCGGGTGTACGTGCATCCGCAGACGACCCAGGTGTTGCACGTCGTGCGCGACGATCAGCGACCCATGCGCCGGATTTTCTACCTGCACGGCGAACTCATGATGGGTGCCCGCGGTTCGATGCTGGTGGAGATGGCGGCCTCGTGGGCGATTGTGATGATCCTCACCGGCCTCTTCCTGTGGTGGCCGCGCAAGCAGGGTCTCGCCGGAGTGGTCTATCCACGTGTGTGGCGCGGCGGCCGTGTCTTCTGGCGGGACATCCATGCGGTAGCCGGCATCTGGGTGTCGTGTTTCACGCTCTTCCTGCTCATGTCGGGTCTGCCGTGGGCAAAGTCCTGGGGCAACCTTCTGAAGGGCGCGCGGCAGGTGAGTGGCGATGTCGTCGCGCGCCTCGACTGGACGACCGGCCGCGAGTCGGAGATCGAAGAGCGGATCGCCATGAACACGGCGCCCGCCGCAGACGAACACGCGGCTCACCGCGGCGAGGCGGCGTCGAGGCCAGACAGTCCGTATGCGCCGATCAACCAGATGGTCGCGACGCTCGCGCCACTGCGTCTGGCGCCGCCAGTGCTCATCTCACCGCCGTCACGGGCCTCGAGGGGCTGGACCGCGCGCTCCGACTCTGCGAATCGACCGCTACGAACCAACCTCGAACTCGACGCCGCGACTGGCGCAGTCGTGTCGCGCGTTGATTTCGGTGAGCGACCTCTTGTTGACCGAATGGTCGGCGTCGGCGTCGCCGCGCACGAAGGGCAGCTCTTCGGGCTGCTGAATCAGTTCGTCGGACTTTTCACCGCCACCGGCCTGCTCACCGTCTGTGTGAGCGCGATTGTCCTGTGGTGGCAGCGTCGACCCGCGCGTGTGCTCGGCGCGCCATCTCCGCTCGAACGGTCCAGGGTGCCGAGCGTCGTCTTTGCGATGGTAACGGTGCTCGGTCTCGTCTTTCCGATGCTCGGAATATCGCTGCTCGCCGTACTCGCACTCGAACGTCTTGTGTTCGCGCGCATTCCGTCGGTCGGACGATTCCTCGGACTCGACACTCCAGTTCGCGCCTGACGCTCGGCCGAGGAGGCGCGTGGCCGGTCCATGCGAGCGCAAGTGCGGTTGACCGAGTACGCGCCCTCACCGCGCCTTCGATTCACGGCGGCTCGATGCGGTCCACGCCATAGGCAAGGGTGGTGCGGCATGTCGATGAGCCGGTGAGGGGAAGGCGAGCGCGAACTGGCATCAGGGTTTCTGATGCGTATCAAGTTAGGAGGTATTGATCTCGCTCCTGACGACAGCCGCGCCCACCCAACCCTCGCGACATTGTGCGCGCCGGCGCTCCCGCACGAAAGTGAACATCAGGCGGCGTGACGAATCACGCAGCCAACGCTCGCGCCGTGTCGATCATGGCGGCCAACGGTGTCGTCGGCGCAGCCGACGGTCAGCGCGCGGCTTCCGACTCATTGGTCGACGACCGTAGCGGCTGGACCGACTCGCAGTCGCGCAGAGAGTTCTGCTCGCCCGCGTAGCGGTCAGTCGCCGCACCCCGTGTCCCGTTCGCGGACGAGTTGCACCGACGGCTGCAACAGCCGCACCCGCGAGAACCGCTGTCGCCACAATGGGAACCATGTCTGATCATGCCCTCGTCTCGCGTCGGCGCGTGCTCGCCGCGCTTCTTGCTGCTTCGGTCGCATGTGCGGCGTTCGGTGTGTCGATTCGCGCTCAGGAGACCGCCGTTCACCTGTCAGGATTAGTCACAGACCGGGACCAGGCGCCGCTCGAAGGCGCGCGCGTTGAACTCGTGGAAGCCGAGACGTGGGCGGTAACGGGTACGACCACAGACTCGCAGGGGCACTTCGAGTTGGAGGTGCCGGCTGGTCGATACCGCACGCGTTTGTCGTACAACGAATTGGAAATCGCCTCTGAAGAGGCCATCGAACTGACAGCGGGCATGGCCATGCGACTGGACATCTCGCTGCAGGTGAAGAAGCCCGCGAAGTAGAGGTCCGCGCCACCGATTTGACCGCGGTCCTCCACGAAATACTCGCGACGGCTCGTCTGGTGCGCCTCTACTTCGGCAGCGCGTCAGCTGACCTGGAGAAGCGGCGCACGCCTCGATTCAGCGCGTCGTTGCTTTCGGCACTTCCTTCAGTGCGAACGGATCCACCGTCGAATCCTCGTGCCATTCGTATTCGAGGCTCCTCGCGAGTGCCTGCGCGCGCGGCTTTCCGTACAGTTTCGCGACAAGGCCCAGCGCCATGTCCGTGCCCGCGGACACCCCAGACGAGGTGACATACTTGCCATCGTCGACCCAACGTGCCTTGACGATCCAGTCGACGCTGGGGTCTTCGTCGACAGCCATCGAGAAGAAGTTCTTGTTCGACGTAGCCTTGTGTCCTTTGAGCACGCCCGCCTTCGCGAGCAGTGCCGAGCCCGTGCAGACCGACGTCGTGACGCTTGTGCGCTTGTCCTGCTCTTTCAGGTAGTTGATGAAGACCGGATTGAGCAGTTCGGTGCGCGTACCGATGCCGCCGGGCACCATGAGAATGTCGAGGGGCGGGGCGGTCGTGAAAGAGAACTGGGATATCACCTCGACGCCTTGTGCGGACCGTACTGCGCCGCCCTTCTCCGAAATCATGACGACCGTGAAGTCGGGCACGTAGCTCCACATCTCGACAGGCCCGAACACGTCGAGCACTTCGAAGCCAGAGTAGAGGACGACGCCGAGCGTCTTCTTTGTGCTGGCGGTCGGCGTCGCCACTGCGGCGGCCTGCCCGGCGTTCTTGATCGTCGGGTCGAGCGCGGCGCGGATGTACGCGGCGCGACCCTGACCTGCGACGGCGCGGTACTCGGCAATGTTCGAGACGCCGTCGCCATCCGCGTCACCATCGAATGCCAGGTACTTGCCGAGCTGAAGCGCGAGCGAGTAGTCGCCCTTGAGCGGAGCGCCGAAGCCGCTCGACATCGTGTTGTAGGAGTCGAAGGAACCCTTGCCGAGGAGCACGTAGCCGGCGACCACGTCGGTGGCCGTCGGATAGGTCGCGAGCAGGGCCTTGAGGTCGACCTGCGCCGACCCGCGCGCCTGCGCGAACGCGGCCCGGACGGCGGCCGGATCGACGCCACTGGTCGTCTTCAGATTCAAGGAGGGAACGGCGAGCACGGCGGACACGAGCGCGAGTTCGTCGGCGTCGAGCATGCCGTTGCCTTTGTCACTGGCATCCAGGTTGGCATCGACTGTGGCGGGGTCGAAACGAAGCCCCTTCATCGCGGCGTCGAAGTCCACTGTCACCGGTGCCGGCGCCTGCGCCAGGACAGGGCGGGCCGTCACGGCAAGAAGAGCCACGGTGATTGCCGAGGCCGTGAGAAACCGCCCGCACTGGGCGGCGCGCTGGATCGTCGTCATGGTCTGTCGTTCCTCGCAGAGACTGCCCGCCTGACGCGTGATGCGTCCTCACAGAGCGACTCCGTCAGGTAACCATTGAATGCGATAGGGCGAGGGCACGCCACATAAGTGCAGCGGGCAGCGCCTGCTGATGGCGGACGGCGCCCTCGACGCAGCGAACGGCAGCACTGCGCCCGTCGATGCATCGTGAGCCCCGCCTCTCGGGTCAACGCTTCTCGCCGTGAAGGATTCACCGCAGGCGACGCGCGGCTCGACGGCGCGTGTGCGCGTGCGGTGCACCTCACGCAACCGCCCGCTGCACAACCGATCCTCCTCGCTGCATCGCGGCCACATTTCACTGCACCCGCGCTCCCTCTTCCGTTCGCTCGCGTCATCATGGCCGCCGCACTCGAACGATGCCGGCTGCTTGCAGTCGCCGTCCGTCCTCTCGGAGTAGCCAATGATTCGCCGGCGCACGCATGCGGACGACCGACTCCTTTCTGCCGCTGACGCGCACGGCGTGACCCTTGTCGGGCTGGGGCGGCGCCACGACCTGGGGCTGCTGTTGTGGGCGTGCGCCACGTTGCTGCTCGAACTGTCGCTGACCCGCGTCCTGTCGGTGGCGCTCTGGTATCACTTCGGCGTGCTCGTGATCTCGACCGCACTCCTTGGCTTTGGTGCCGCGGGCACGACGCTGTCGGTGTGGCCATTTCTTCGCGAACGCGCGTCTCTCGACCGGGCGCTCGCGGTTCTGGCGGCGACGTTCGCAGTGGTCACCGTGGTGGCCTTCCGCGCCATGCAGTACTTGCCGTTCGACCCGTTCAGTGTGCTCACGGATCGGCGGCAGATCTTCATCGGGCCGGTGTACTACCTTCTGCTGGCGGCGCCATTCTTTTGCGCAGGGTTGGGCCTCGCGCTGCTCTTCACCAGAGGCACCGACCGCATCAACCGGCTGTATGCGTGTGATCTGACGGGGGCGGGACTGGGTTGCCTCCTCCTGTTGGCGGTGATGCCGCAATTGGGCGGAGCCGGCGCGGTCTTGCTGGCGGCCGCGCTCGGGCTGTGCGCCTCGGCGGCGTTCGCCTCCGGTGTCTGGCGAGGGTATGCCATCGGCCTGTGCGTCGCGTCCGTGCTGACCGCCGGTGCCACTCCATGGGCAGACCACCTGTTGCCCATCAACATCACGCCGCTCAAGGTACGGCCGATCATTGCGCCCCTCGAGACGCACTGGAACACATCGTCGCGTGTCGAGGTCTTTCAACTGCGCCCTCGCGGCGCGCCGTCATCCAGCCGGCGTTTTGTAATCGATGGCGGTACCGCAGGCACCGGCATCCAGGACCTGCGGCCCGGCGTCAGGGAGTACCTGCGTACGCATCCGGACGATGCCGAGTACACCTCCGGGGTCGCGTACGTGGGCAAGTCACAGCCCGACGTGCTGGTGATTGGCAGTGGCGGCGGAGCGGAGGTGCTGGACGCGCTGCATTTCGGCGCACGTCGAATCACGGCCGTCGAGGTCAATCCGTCGATCGTCGACGTGGTCAGTCGCCGGATGGCTGATTACTGGGGCGGCTTGTTCCAACAGCCGGAGGTGCGACTGGTCCAGGACGAAGGACGAAGCTTTCTTCGCCGATCCCAGGATCACTACGACGCCATCATCTCCATTCACACCATCAGCAATGCCGCCGTCGCCTCTGGTGCGATGTCTCTGACCGAGAACTACGTGCTGACGCGCGAAGCGTTCGAGGACTATCTCGATCACCTGACACCAGACGGCATGATTCTGTTCTCGCGACCCGAGCCGCAGATCGCCCGCCTCGTCGCGACCGCCAGGGAAGCCCTCAACGCCAGGGGCGTGGACGACACCCGGCGCCATGTCTACGCGTTTCGCGTGCGCCCGGATGACCGGGAGCACTCGATGTTCGGGGAAGGGCGCGAGGCCTTCGAAGCCGATGTCATCGTGAAGAAGTCGCCGATCACGGCGGCCGAGATTGCCGCGATCGAGAAACTGGCCGGCATCGGCGGTGATGCGGCTGCGCCCGACAGTGTGGTCCGCGAACGGCTCTATTCCCCAGACGACGACCGGACGGGACAGATCTATCGTGAGATTCTCGGCACCCAGGACCTCGACGGCTTCTATGCGACTCAGCGTCGGCAGATGGCTCCAGCGACTGACGACAGACCCTTCTTCAACCACTTGACCAGGTGGTCCAGCCTGGACGGCGCCACGCTTCTCCAGATGATGGGACCGTCGCGTGTTGGTGGTTTCATGCTCGGCGACCGGCCGGTGGCCGAGGTGACGCTCGTGCTTCTGCTGGCTCAAACCACGCTGGTCGCCGCCGCCATGATCCTGTGGCCGCTGGCGCGAATGGGCGCATCGCCGCTGGCCGGTCGCTGGCGATGGCTGGCGTACTTTGCGGCGCTTGGCTTTGGTTTCATCACGGTGGAAATGGCGCTGATCAGCCGGATGACGCTGTTCCTCGGTCAGCCGGCATACACGATCGCACTGGTCCTCGGTGGTCTGCTGGTGTTCACGGGCGCAGGAGCGGCACTGGCCGGCCGGTTTGCGGGGGAGGAGGCTCGCGCGTGGCGATTCCTCACGGTCGCGATTGTGGTCGTGCTCCTCGCTGAGACGTTCGGTGCGCCGACGCTCTTCGCGCGGACACTTGGCGCGCCGTTCCTGGTGAGGTGTCTCATCGCGCTGTGCGCGATCGCTCCCGTGGGCGTGCTGCTGGGGATGCCTTTTCCAGCGGGTCTGCGCCTGGTGTCCGTGCACTCACCCGCGCTGGTGCCATGGGCGTGGGGCGTCAACGGATTCTTCACCGTTATCGGAACCGTGTCGAGCCTGATGCTGGCGATGACCTTCGGGTTCACCGTGGCGCTGCTGTGCGGAACGGCCTGCTATGTGGTCGCGCTAACCCTGATGAGCGTCAGCGCGTGTGAGCGCGGGGCCTGAGCGGATAGCGGTGCCGCGCCTCGCGGGCTGCATCAGCTTGTCGGCGCGACTGAGACGAATTCATCGCACCCTCAGTGAAAGATTCGGTCCCGTCACTTCGTCTTCCATCTGACGCCAGACACCCGACGTCGGACATGAGCCACACGCGTTTCACCGTGGTGGCCTCGAGGTCGGAGGATTGCCGCCGGATTGTGGTCAGCGCAAGCCGTGGCGCGCTGGCGCTCCGCTCGCTGCAGCCCTGGCTCCAGTGGCTGCAAAGTCGCCGTAGATCACAGACGGACGGCCGCAATCAGCGCGCGCACAAACTGCTGCCGTATGGGCGAGATTGGCAGTGGTTGAGGGAAGGCGCCTTATCAGATCCCCGGCACCTGGCACCGACCGGCATCTTTCCCCTCGACGAGCCGCCGGCTGCAAGTCCTGACAGGTTTGGGCGCGATCATCCAAGTTGACGGCGGGTGTTGGATGTGCCCGTTCGGAACGTGGTGAGCGCACGCGCGTATGTGTCGCGCCGCACGGTCGCCGCGCGCACGAGGAGGAACATGTCTCTTGTCGTAGGTCATGAAAGGCGCTTCGGCGCTTGTTCGGTGTTGGTCTGTCTGCTGTGGGTGCTCGCTCTCGTGTCGCCGATCTCGGCGCAGACCCGTGCCGCCGTTCGCGTCACGGTGACGCTGCAGGACGGGACGCCGGCGCACGACGTGAGCGTCCGAGTACTGAATACCGGTGTCGCCGGCACAACCGATGCCGCAGGTGCGCTCACATTCGATGCCGTGCCGTCAGGCCGCTATGAAATCGAGGCCGTGCTGGCCGGCTACGCACCGGCGACCGTCCGTGTGCGCGTGGCGTCCGAGGCGATCGACGTCGCGTTGCATCTCGGCCCTCCGGTCATCGCCGAACGCGTCGATGTCTTCGGTCGTGCGGACGACGGAGAGACGAGGCTCAAGACGCCCGCGCCAATCGCGGAGATTCCCTATTCGGTCTCGATTGTGCCTGCCGCGAGGATTGAGCTGCAGAAGGCGCAGAGTCTCAACGAGGCGCTGCGCTACACCGCAGGCGTGCAGGCCGAACAGTACGGCGGCCTCGATCAGGCGTTCGACTTTCTGACGATCCGCGGCTTCGGCGGGAGCGACGTGAACGGTCTCTTCCGTGATGGCTCGAGCCTGTACACATTCGGCTTCAACGGTTTTCGCATCGAGCCCTACGGCGCCGAATCCATCCAAGTGCTGCGAGGCGCGGCGTCCGTGTTGTACGGCCTGGCGAGCCCTGGAGGCATCATCGACGTCGTCAGCAAGCGTCCGACCGCCAGCCCACTGCACGAGGTGACGTTCGAGGCCGGCAACTACGATTACCTCCAGGGCAAGTTCGACTTCAGCGGACCTGTGTCCCCGTCTACGCCCTCCGTCAGGTATCGCCTCACCGGCGTCGTCCGCAATGCCAAGACGCAGGTGGATTTTCAGCCGAACGATCGCGTGTTCATCGCGCCGGCGTTGAGCTGGACCGGGGAGCGGACCTC
>JBEBGB010000058.1:0-15990 GCA_040081675.1 Vicinamibacterales bacterium | reverse complement strand
CAGCCTATCCATCGCGTCCGCGCGATTCGTGACGACGTCCGTGCTCGAGTAGAGGCGTTGATCGCTCGAGAAGCTCTTGGATAGCCACGTGATGTTCACTGAGGCGAATGCGTATGAGGGTCGGAGGTTGGATGGCAACGCGAATCGGCATCAATGGATTCGGCCGCATGGGCCGCCTGGCGTTACGAGCAGGTTGGGGACGTCCGGATGTGGAGTTCGTTCATATCAACGAGATCGCCGGGGGGCCGACCACGGCGGCGCATCTCCTCACCTTCGACTCGGTCCATGGTCGCTGGAATCGGTCCGTCGACGCCAGCGATGATGCCCTGGCGATCGATGGGCGTTCTGTAGCGTTCTCGGCGATCGCCAAGCCTGGCGAGGTCCCATGGTCGAAGGCCGGCGTCGACGTCGTGCTGGAATGCAGTGGGAGGTTCAGAACGACCGAAACGCTAGACGAGTACTTCCGCGCCGGCGTGAAAACCGTGATTGTGGCAGCGCCGGTCAAGACGGGTGCGCTGAATATCGTCATGGGCGTCAACGACCATCTCTACGATCCATCCACGCATCGCCTGCTGACTGCCGCGTCGTGCACCACCAACTGCCTGGCGCCAGTCGTCAAAGTCGTCCACGAGCAGATCGGCATCAAGCACGGCGTGATCACGACCATTCATGACATCACCAACACGCAGGTTGTCGTCGACGCGCCGCACAAGGACCTGCGCCGCGCACGAGCGAGCAGTCTGTCCCTCATCCCAACGAGCACTGGATCGGCGACGGCCATCGCGCTGATCTACCCGGAGCTGCTTGGGAAGTTGACTGGCATCGCGGTCCGCGTGCCACTGCTCAACGCGTCGCTCACCGATTGCGTGTTCGAAGTCCAGCGGCCAACAACAGTCGAAGAGGTCAACGACGGGTTTCGGCGGGCTTCGCAGGCGCCACCGCTCTTGGGAATCCTCGGCTACGAAGAGCGTCCGCTCGTCTCGGTCGACTTCAAAGGCGATCCCCACTCGGCCATCATCGATGCACCCTCAACCATGGTCGTGGACGGCACGTGCGTGAAGGTTCTCGCGTGGTACGACAACGAGATCGGGTATGTCCACCGGATGATCGAGCTCGCGCAGAAAGTTGGAGCGTCGCTGTGACCGCAGCGACGATCAGCATCCGCAACTACGTCACCGTGACAGCGGCCTACTGGGCGTTCACGCTGACTGACGGTGCACTCAGGATGTTGGTGTTGCTGCATTTCAACCAGCTGGGTTACACGCCCGTCCAGCTCGCGCTGCTGTTCCTCCTCTACGAATTCTTCGGCATCGTCACCAATCTTGTTGGCGGCTGGCTCGCCGCGCGAACAGGCCTTCGGTTCACGCTCGTGCTCGGCCTGGCGTTGCAGGTGGTCGCGCTCGGCTTGCTCGCGTTCCTCAGTCCTGGGTGGAACATGTCGGTGTCGGTCGCCTACGTGATGGCGTGTCAGGCGCTGTCCGGGATCGCGAAAGACCTGACGAAGATGAGTGCGAAGAGCGCCGTCAAGGTCCTCGTGCCGAAGGGCGACGAGTCCGGCCTGTTCAAGTGGGTGGCGGTGCTCACGGGGTCCAAGAATGCGCTGAAGGGCGCCGGGTTCTTCGTGGGCGGCTTTCTTCTGTCTGCACTCGGATTCCGAGGTGCACTCGCAGCCATGGCGAGCGGCGTCGCCATCGTGCTCATCTTTGTCCTGAGCGCGTTGCCAGCGTCGATCGGCCAGGCGAAGAAGAAAGCGCCTTTCACGAGCATCTTGTCCAATTCGTCAGGCATCAATCGCTTATCGCTGGCACGCCTGGCGCTGTTCGCCGCGCGCGACGTCTGGTTCGTTGTCAGCGTGCCTATCTTCCTGGCGAGCGTCCTTGGCTGGTCCTTCACCCAGGTCGGAGGATTCATGGCGCTGTGGGTGATAGCCTACGGCGGAGTCCAGGGTCTGTCGCCGGTGCTGCTCGTGAAGGTGACGCACGGTAAGGCGCCAGGGCCTGCATTGGCGGCCGCGCTTGGTATCGGCCTGGCCGCGACGACGGCCCTGATTCCGATCGGTTTGCGCTTGGACACACCGCCCGCGATCACGATGCTCGGTGGCTTGGCGGTCTTTGGGTTCGTGTTCGCCTTGAATTCATCGGTCCATTCGTACTTGGTGCTCGCGTACGCGGAGGCGGACCACGTGTCGCAGAGCGTGGGGTTCTATTACATGGCGAACGCGTGCGGCCGGCTGCTCGGGACGCTGCTGTCGGGTGTCCTGTACCAGCAAGCCGGTGTCGCGGCGTCGCTGTGGGGAGCGGTTGCGTTTGCTGCCGCAGCCGGAATTGGCGCACTGTTTCTGCCGGCAGTCACGACATCTGCCGTCTCGTGGGCCGGGGCCAAAGGTGACGATTGATGAAGACGCGTCTTCTGGGCCAGGTCTCCAGGCCGTACGACTCACATGAGCCCACTGCGGAATAGCGCGTCGATCCGGCGGACTTCCGGCAACGCAAGGCGGACTGTTGCGCACCCAGTGGCGCGTTACCCGCGACACTCGACACGCGCGGCCGCTTGATCACTGGCATCCGAACTGCTTCTGTCGCAGGGCTGCGGTGTGCCGAAGATGCGACTGCCCTTTACCAGAGAAGAGTTCTTCGACTTGCTTGGGGCCTACAACGCCGCGTTGTGGCCAGCCGCGGTGGCATTGTGGGTGGCGTCAGTCCTGGCGGTCGTGTGGCTGCTGTCGTCGCCGCGCCCCCGCGACCGCTGGCTCAGTGGCCTCTTGGCGGTGCACTGGGCGTGGTCGGCAGTTGCGTATCACCTCGCGTTCTTCACGCGCATCAATCCGGCGGCGTGGCTGTTTGCGGCGATGTTTCTCGTGGAGGCAGCGCTCTTCGTCTGGCACGGTGTCATCCGGCGCCAACTGTCATTCACATCGCGCCGCACGACGTGGTCGCCGATCGCGTGGATCCTGGTCGGGTATGCGCTCCTTTATCCGGCGATCAACGCAGTGCAGCACGCCAGCGTCGTGAGAATTCCGACATTCGGTCTCCCGTGCCCGACGACCATCCTCACAGGTGGCTTGCTCATGCTGGCCGCTCCGCGGTTGCGGAGCCTCGCGATCGTTCCGGTCGTCTGGTCCGCGATCGGCGGATCGGCAGCGCTTCTCCTGGGCGTCAGCGCGGACTATGCGTTGCCGGTGACTGGAGTTGTACTGGCGGTGTTTGAGCTGCAGAAATCGAAGACATCCTCGTCATCGAACATGACGAACTCGTCGCGTTTGGCGGGACCTATCCGACGGTAACGCCCGAATCAAGCCCCAGGTGTCTTGCTCTTTTCCTGCTCGCTTTTCCAGATGTCGAACCGACTGTCTTTCGAAGGACCCGGCGAACGCGGTTCGACAAACGACTCCAAGGGGACCGCGCGCTCATCGATTCGAGAAGCGCTTTAGTCCACATAGTGGAGCGCCATCATCAGGAAGCCGCTGATGGTCCACAACAGCACTCCAACCGCAGTGAGCGCACGCGTCGTCTTCCTTGGCCTCAGCGAATATGCCGGCACCAGCACGATGGGCATGGCTACGAACAGCAGCAATACGATCGTCCGCCGGACCGGACCGGTGGAGCGCACCTGAGCCCATTGAAACTGAAGCGGACCAGTCGCGACGACCAGAAACTCGTAGCCGATGTGGCGCGGCGTCGATGGCTCGGCGAACACGAGCGCAACGATGGCGGCCAGCACCATGATGCCGGCCGCTGTGGTGCCGGCGCGCCGCACGCGACTCGTATCGCTGACGGCACCCATGTGTGTTCGAGGGTAGTTCGTGACGACGTGCCCTCCGCCGCTATCGTGCGCCGGCCTTCTCCCCGAACCGCGCGCCCTTGAGCACACCCTCCAACCCGTAGTTCGCTTCGTGGCAGGCGTACTCGAAAATCAGCTCGTCGGTTCGACGCATGGGAATCGACGCCGTCCACTTCGACGTCCACACCGTGGGGTCGTCCATGGTGAATTCGTATCGGAGCGTGTTCTCGTCTTCGAGCGAGAAGCGTTCGACAAGGTGCATGTCGCGCGTCGAGAAGCGGAAGTTCCCCTCGGTCGAGAAGTTGGTCGTGTCGACGACGAGCGTATTGCCGTCCCACCGACCGATCGAATCGCCGGTCAGGAACCGCACAGATTTCGGCCGGTGGGTGCTGCGGGACAGGTCGATCACGCGCGCGCTGTGCACCATCTCGTTGAGAATGACGATGCGATCCTTCGTCTGCACGAGTTGCATGTTGTTGTTGTAGGCGCTCGGCATCATCGGCGGTCCTGAGTTGAACCCGAGGATGCAACGCTCGGCGAGTGGACGCTCCTCGACGTTGTCGTATTTGGGCGTGCGACTCGCGGCTTTCTTCTGGGCTTCGGCCGTGAGGGCTGGCAGCCGGCCAGTCGGTGGGTCGACGACGAGCGAGGTCTGCTTGGCCACGCGGGTGCCGAAGTCCCACCAGAAGTCGTTGTAGGCGCGTTCCACGTCCTGCGCGGCCGTGCCGTCTCTCCGGTCCTTGTTATCGCGTGTGATGCGGTCCTGGCCGAACTCTTCGGCTTCCACATCCGACAGTACCGACTTCTCGCCGAACGCGCCGGGGCGCTCGAACGGCGTGAGCTGCGCAAAGTCCCATGCGCCCTGAAGATCCGGGCGACCATCCGGTGTCCGACGCGCGGGACCAGCAGCGGCTCGTCGAGCAGTGGTACCGGGCCGAACGGCACCACCCGGCTCGGTTGGGGCTGGTCTTGATTGAGCGGCAACCGAGACTGCCAGCGGCGTAATAACGGCAAGCGCCAACGCCGAGGCGATGCGAACGCGGTGATGCGTAGTCATGCTTCGTTCCTTTTGTCCGGGCTCGGCCAGAGAATATCCGCCGCTCGATTGGCGCGAGTGTAGCCCAACTCGGAGAAAGCCCCCATCAAAAGCCGAGAGACCGCTGTCTGGGCGAGTCTGAGGGCGCGGCTCTCGGGGACGGCGCGGTAGACTACCGCCTCATGAGTGCTCTTCGCTGCGTCGGTGCCGTCGTCTTCTCGCTGTTCGCGTCGCTCGCCATCGCTCAAACACCTCTCACCGTCTCGCCTGGGCACCTGTCTGACGGCGCGCCGACGCCGGCCATTGACGGGCGCGTGGATGAGGCACTCTGGCAGACCGTGCCGCCACTCGCATCGTTCACCCAGCAGGACCCGGACGAAGGCGCTCCGGCCTCCGAGCGCACCGAGGTGCGCCTGCTCTTCAGCAAGACACACCTGTACGTGTCGTTCATCTGTTTCGACACGGACCCGTCGAAGATCATCGTGTCGCAGGCCCGCCGTGATGCGTCACTCAACGACACGGACTCGGTGATCATGGTGCTCGATACGTTCAACGACAGCCAGAACGCGTTCGTGTTCGGCACCAACCCGCTCGGCATCGAATACGACGGTCAGGTGGCGAGAGAAGGCCAGACCAGCGGCACGACCAATCCGGGAGCGGGCGGCGGCTTGCAGCGCGGCAACATCAGCGCATTCAACCCGAACTGGGACGGCGACTGGCTGGTCAAGGCCGCCGTCACGGCCAGAGGGTGGGAAGCGGAGATGGCCATTCCGTTGAAGACGCTCAGGTACGCCACCGGGATGGACCGCACCTGGGGCTTCAATGTGCTTCGCAATATCCGTCACAAGAACGAGCAGGCATTCCTCGCGCCCATTCCGCGCGGGTTCGAGATCTACCGAGTGTCGCTCGCGGCGAAGCTTCGCGGCCTCGACCTGTCGGCTCGACGCGACCTCAAGCTCATTCCCTACGGTCTCGCATCCTCGAACAAGGACTTCACCCGCGCGACTCAGCAGGTGGACAACACGGCGCGGCTCGGGGCGGACTTCAAGTGGGGCGTGCGTCCGAGCCTCACCCTCGACGCCACCGTGAACACCGACTTCGCTCAGGTGGAAGCCGACGAGGAACAGGTGAACCTCACGCGCTTCGATCTGTTCTTCCCGGAGAAGCGGCCGTTCTTTCTCGAGAACGCGACCACGTTCCAGTTCGGGCAGCCACAGGCCATTGACCTCTTCTTCACCCGACGCATCGGGTTGTCGTCGAGCGGTGCACCGATCGACATTCTCGGTGGCGCACGCTTGAGCGGGAAGGCCGCGGGGGGCTGGAACATTGGCCTGCTCGACATCCAAACCAGGGATGCGGATGACATCAACGGCAATCCGATCGCGGCCGACACAAACTTCAGCGTGGTCCGGGCGCAGCGGGAGGTGGGCCGCTCGAGTTACGGCGCAATCTTCATCGGCAAGTTCGTATCTGGGGCCAACGCCTCCGCGTTTGCCAAGTGGAATCGCGCGTACGGCCTCGATGCGAACATCCAGATGACGACCAACCAGCGGCTCTCGACCTTCGTCGCCCGCACCGATTCGCCCGGCTCCGACGGGAGCGACTGGTCGGGTCGCGCGTTCTACAACTTTACGAACAACCTCTGGCAAGTCTCGGGCGGCGTGTCACAGGTCGGCGAGCGTTTCAATCCCGAGGTAGGGTTCCTCCCGCGGCGCGGCTTTCGCCGCCCGGAGGTGCGCGTGTTCTTCCAGCCGCAGCCCAAGGGCATCACGTGGATACGGCGTGTCGCACCGCACTATTCCTACAACGCGTACTACGCCCTCGACGGGACGCTCCAGACCTCGTCGATGCACATCCATCCGCTCGAGATTCAACCCGCGAAGGGCGGGCGGTTTGGCTGGTTCCTCGATCGCAATCAGGACAACCCGACGACGCCCTTCACGGTGTACAACCGCGACGGAAAACGGGTTGCGGTTGCACCGGGCGAGTACACCTGGTGGCAGCAGTCGGTGGAGTACCTGCACAACCCCAGCGCTGCCATCACGTGGACCTCACGCGTCAGGCACGGAAAGTACTACGACGGCGACTTCACGGCGCTCGAACTGGCGAGCGACTTCCGGCTGAGCGCCCGGACGACGGCGAGTCTCGGCTGGACACGCCAGGCGATCGAGCTGCGCACCGGGTCCTTCGTCACGAACCTGGTGCCAATCAAGGCCAGCTACGCGCTCACGCCGCTGACCAGCGTCTCGGCGCTGCTGCAGTACAACGGGCAAACGGCGCAGTTCTCGTCCAATCTGCGTCTGGCGGTCCTGAATCGCAGTGGTACCGGGCTGTTCGTCGTCTACAACGATCGCCGCGACACGACGTCGTTCACGCCCGTCGAGGCGCTGGGTCGTTCGTTTGTCGTGAAGTTCACGCGGCTCTTCGACCTCTAGTGGTGCGGTCTCATTTGCCGTCGGAACCTCTGCTTGAAAGGGAAGAGAAGATGCACACTACTCGACTGCTCTCGATCGTGTTGGCTGCCGTCATTGGCGTCACCGTCGCCGCAACGCCGCGTGGCCTCTTGGCGGAAGGCGATCTGCCAACGGCGGCGCCCGAAAGCGTCGGCATGTCCGCCAAGCGCCTTGCGCGCATCAACGATTTCATCCAGGGCTACATCGACCGCGGCGAGATCGCCGGCGCCACCACGCTGGTCGCGCGGCGGGGCAAGGTCGTCCACTTCGAGGCGCAGGGGCTTCGTTCGAAGGAAGACGGCGCGCCGATGCAGAAGGACACGATCTTCTCGCTCATGTCCATGACCAAGCCGATCGTGTCGACCGCACTGATGATGCTCTGGGAAGAGGGCCGTTTCCTGCTCGATGATCCGATCGCCACCTGGCTGCCTTCATACGCCGGCAAGCAGGTGATGGAAAACGGAACGCTGGTGAAAGCCCGGCCCGTCACCATCCGCCACATTCTCACGCACACGTCTGGACTGGCGCTGACAACCGCAGCGCCCGCGATTACCGAGAACGTGCTGGCCACGCAAGCGCAGCGGGATCAGGCGGCGCAGCAGCAGATTCGACCGGTGGTGTCTGGCCAGCCAAGGCCAAAGACCCTTCAGGAAGCGATTGATCGGGCGGCCCCGCTGCCGCTCAACTTCCAGCCGGGCACGAAGTGGGAGTACGGATCGTCCACGGATTTCGTCGCGGTTCTCGTCGAGAAGATGTCAGGGATGACAATCGATCAGTTCACACGCGAGCGGATCTTCCAACCACTCGGTATGCGCGATACGTCGTACAACATTCCGCGTGAGAAGGTGGGTCGCGTGGCCGCAGTCTATCGTCCCGACCAGAACGGCAAGATCACGCTGCTGCGAAAGCCCGAATTCCGCGAGCCGACGACCTACTTCCCGGGAGTCGCCGGGATGAATGGCACCGCCGCCGACTACTTCCGGTTCAGCCAGATGCTGCTGAACGGCGGCGAATACGAAGGTCAGCGCCTCCTCGGCCGCATGACGGTGAACAACATGTTCTCCAACCACATTGGGTCGGGCAAGACCGTGTACGTGCGCGGCGAGGGGTGGGGCTTCGGCCTCGGCGCCGGCGTCCTGACCGACCCGGCCAAGTCCGCCGACGCGATGTCGATCGGCACCTGGTCGTGGGGAGGCGCCGACGGCACGCTGTTCTACATCGATCCGCAGGAGGACATCGTCGCCCTGCTGATGGTGCAACTCAATCCCTATACGCGGTCCGAGATTCGACCGCGGTTCTCGAACGTGGTGTCACAGGCGATTGTGGACAGCCTTGCGGATCAGAAGCCTCGCGTCATGGGCTATGACACCCCGCGCTGAGGACGACGATTACGCGGATGACGGGCGTATCGGACGGCCGATGAGGTATGGCACGGACATAGGCAGGCCCGGCGCAGACGTGTTGCCGCTCGTCCACTGGTAGTCAGGCGCGTCAAGTCCAGCCGTGAGCTCGAGCAACTCTGACGAGGAGTACGTTCGAAGCTGCGATACCAGTCCATCCCAGAAGATCAGGACGGGCAGAACGGGAATCAGATAGGTGAACACCAGCTGAAACGCCGAACGAGGGCGGATGGTCGGTGTCAAGACGAGGACGAGCACAGGAATCAGGAAAGCGAGCGCGATGGCGATCGGCGTTCGCGACGTGGCCTCGAAGATACAAATCGCGCGCTTCTGCGTGAACGCATCTCGCAGGATCGCCCGCGCATCGCTCGGAGCACAGTGATGAAATGCGGCGAACATCGTCCGGGTGCCAGGCAACCCGGGAGGCACCGCTCTGGCATCGACCGGCTCCGGCCAGTAGCGCACGTTGCGATGTGCCTCGCCGGCCCGCTCAACCGGATAGAGATCGGTGAGTGTGACCTGCGGGAGAAGTCCTTGCGCCTCGAGTGCCTCGACCACGAGGTTGACCGGTCCAGCAGCACCTGACCCGAGATCGACGACACGCGTCTCACCACTTGCCCGGAGAACGGCCGCGAGCTCTGTTGCCCACAGGTTCGGCAACGGCGTCGCGCGATACGCAACGCTCAAGTACGCTCTCATCGCATCGCGCACGCGACGCGGCAACCATGTTTGGTCCATCCATTCAAACAGGTGAAGTCTCACGCGAGGTTCCTGCTCCGTGTGCGCCGGGATCGAGTCACGTCACAGATTGTGAACGAAGTGGCCCGATTTCGATGCTTCGAGGCAGCTATGCGGCGTGCCGTGTGCGCTCGGCGGCCGATAGCGTTTCGGCCCGCCGTTTGAGACCAAGCAGCATGCGCCGCGTCATGAGAAACGCCGCGGATCTGACGCCGTTGTGCCCCAGCCCACAAACCACCGCCGCACCGGAAACCAATAGATGACAGCCAGTGTGAGCAAGACGAGCAGGATGGCAACCATCGCTCCCTCCCGTCAGTTCGCTGAAGCATCGTTCGTGCCCATCGAGCAGTGGAGAGACCACGAGCGATCAAGCCGCCGATTGCCGGTATCACGGCAGTCCCGGCGAATTCTCGCGCATCGTTGCGGAGTGTTCCGGCCGCGCTGGCGACCGCTCACGCGGTGACGCGCTCATTCCCTTTGTTCGCGCGGGAATTGGGCCGATGCCTCAGCACTTGGGGCTGGCACTTGATGTGCGTGAAAGGAAGGCATGCGGTGGTTGCTCGCGTTCGTCCTCGTCGCGCACGGCGTCGCGCATCTCGTCGGTTTCGTTTCATCGTGGAAGCTCGCAACCCTCCCCGAGCTTCCCTACAAAACCGCCGTTTTCGCGGGCCGTATCGATGTGGGCGACGCGGGCATCCGAGTGATAGGCGTGTTGTGGCTGCTCACGGCCCTCGCCTTTCTGATCGATGCGGGCGCGGTGGTCATGGCGACCGATTGGGCCGGTCGTCTCATGATTGTGGCCGTCATCGCGTCACTCCTGTTGTGCATGGTTGGCTGGCCAGATGCGCGCATCGGCGTGGCTGTCAATCTGGGTCTGGTTGTGCTGCTCGCGATTGGCGCGCGTTTGAATGTGGCTGCGCTGGCAGCGCTGACGCCCTGACCGTTTGTGCGAATGGATGTGATCGGAGGGCGACGATGTGGCCGCGATCGGTTCGAGCAACGCACCCGGAACGAACACGGCAACTTCCCGGCGACAATCTGATTCCGCAACCAATCGCGTCACTCACTCACGCAACCACCATTCGGCGTCCGCCGAGTGACGTGTGGCCCTGGCTGGTCCAGATGGGTGCCGGCACCAGAGCGGGATGGTACAGCTACGACTTCATTGACAACGGTCGGCGTCCAAGCGCCGATCGCATCGTGTCCGACCTTCAGGGCATTGCCGTCGGCGCTCTCTTCCCGGCAGTGCCGGGCGCGATGGACGGCTTCCACGTCCTCGCCTTCGAGACAGCCCGACACCTCGTGCTCGGCTGGCGGCCCGCGCCGAGGAGCGCGCCGATCATGACGTGGGCATTCGTGCTCGAAGAGCGTCCCGATCGGCACACCCGGCTGATCGTGCGTGCTCGAGGAGGACGCGGGTATCCCTTCTACGGTCTTCCGCCGTGGCTCGGCCTGCCGATCATCCGTTTCGGACACTCGATCATGGAGCGCAGACAGCTGCTCGGCATCGCCTCGCGCGCGGAGTCGCGGGAACGGGGCGCGCTCGGAACTGGGGCGGCCGCATGAGCACGACTCGACGCCTTCGACGCGTGGTTGGTTGGACAGCCGGAGCGGCTGCCGTAGCAGCTGCTGGCTATGCCACCTACGCAGGGGTGGCCTGGTGCCGCTACGGAAGGGCCGCACGCCCCGATCGAGACGAGATGGACGCGCTCCTCGATCAGTTCATGCCGGAGTACGAGGTGGCCGAACGCCACTCTATCCGCGTGGCTGCATCGGCGGCGACAACGCTCGAGGCCGCGGCTGACACTGATCTCCAACAGTCGACGATCATTCGATCGATCTTCAGGGCTCGAGAGTTGGTGCTCGGCGCTGAGACGGGTGGCGAGACGCGCTCGAAGGGCCTGCTCGCGCAAACGACATCTCTTGGATGGCGCGTCCTCGCCGAGAAGCCCGGTCGCGAGATCGTCGTCGGCTCCGTGACTCAACCGTGGTTACCGAACGTCGTCTTTCGAGGTCTTGCGCCGGAGGAGTTTCGCGCTTTTCAGGAGCCGGGCTTCGTGAAGATCGTCTGGACGCTACGAGCGGATCCGGTGGGCGAGTCCGAATCGGTCTTCCGCACAGAGACCCGCGTGATGACGACCGATCCGACGGCGCGCAGGAAGTTCCGGTGGTACTGGGCGCGCTTCTCGCCCGGCATTGTCTTGATTCGGCGCCTCATGCTCGGCCTTTTGAAGGCGGAGGCTGAACGGCTGGCAATCGAGAAGAGTGGCAGCGGCCATATCCCTGAGAGCACCGCACGAGCGAAGGGCGTTCTGGGCCCCTTCAGCCCTGGGAAAGCCTGGGGAATCGCGAGCGTCCACCCTGAAGCTGAGAGAAGACTATGACCGAGCGGCGGACGATAACGGTAGACGGCAACGAAGCAGCGGCATCTGTCGCACATCGCGTGAGCGACGTGATCGCGATTTACCCCATCACACCCTCGTCGGCGATGGGAGAGCTGTCCGACGAATGGTCGAATCAGGGCCGCCGCAACCTCTGGGGCAACATTCCGGACGTCGTCGAAATGCAGTCGGAAGCGGGCGCCGCTGGAGCGGTGCACGGCGCCCTGCAAGCCGGAGCGCTGTCGACCACCTTCACGGCGTCGCAGGGCCTGCTCCTGATGATCCCCAACATGTTCAAGATTGCGGGAGAGCTGGCTCCGTTCACGATGCACGTCGCGGCGCGAACCATCGCGACGCACGCCTTATCCATTTTCGGCGACCACTCGGACGTCATGGCGTGCCGGACGACGGGATTTGCGATGCTCAGCGCCTCGAGCGTGCAGGAGGCGCACGACCTCGCCGCCATCGCGCACGCGGCGACGCTCGACTCGCGCGTCCCGTTCATGCACTTTTTCGACGGTTTTCGAACGTCGCATGAGGTGTCGAAGATCGAAGAGCTCAGCGACGATGACCTGCGTGCGTTGCTGTCGGAAGAGCAGATCGCCGCCCACCGACGGCGAGGACTGACGCCCGACCATCCCGTGCTGAGAGGAACCGCGCAGAACCCCGATACGTTCTTCCAGGCGCGCGAAGCCGGCAACCTCTTCTATCGCGCCTGCCCCGACATCGTCGAGGAGTTGATGACGCGGTTCGCCGCGCTCACGGGCCGGAAGTACGGACTGTTCGAATATGCCGGGCATCCCGAGGCCGAGCGGGTCGTCGTCATCATGGGGTCCGGCGCCGACACGGTGCACGAGACGGTCGAGCATCTCGCGGCGCGCGGCGAGAAGGTCGGAGTGCTGAAGGTGCACCTGTTCCGGCCGTTCTCGACCGCGGTATTCCTGCGTGAGCTGCCCCGGTCCGTTCGTGCGATCGCGGTGATGGACCGCACCAAGGAGCCGGGCGCGCTCGGCGAGCCGCTCTATCAGGACGTCGTCACGGCGCTGGCTGAGGCACGGGTGGACGGTACGTCCTCGTTCGCGGCCGAACCGGTTGTCGTGGGCGGCCGTTACGGACTGTCGTCCAAAGAGTTCACGCCGGCCATGGTGAAGACCATCTTCGCCGCGCTCGCGCAAGCGCGGCCGAAGAATCACTTCACCGTTGGCATCATGGATGATGTGACCCACACGTCGCTCGCGTACGACACCTACGACATCGAACCGGCCGACGTCACGACCGCGATCTTCTACGGCCTTGGCGCCGACGGCACCGTGGGCGCCAACAAGAACTCGATCAAGATCATCGGTGAAGAGACCGCTCTGCACGTGCAGGGCTACTTCGTGTACGACTCCAAGAAATCAGGCGCCACGACCGTGTCGCATCTGCGGACGAGCCCGCGCCGGATTCGGTCGGCGTACCTGATCTCGAAGGCCCGGTTCGTGGCCTGTCATCAATTCGAGTTCCTGGAACGCGTCGATGTGCTCGAACACGCGGCGGACGGGGCAGTCTTCCTGCTGAACGCGCCCTACCCGACCGGCGAGGTCTGGGGGCGGCTGCCAACCGAGGTGCAGCAGCAGTTGATCGACAAGCGCATTCGCCTTTACGCGATCGATGCGTCCGCTGTGGCGCGCGAGACAGGCATGGGCGGCCGGATCAACACGATCATGCAGACCTGCTTCTTCGCGATCTCCGGCGTCCTGCCACGCGAGGAGGCGATCGCGCAGATCAAACACGCGATCGACAAGACCTACGGCAAACGCGGCGCGGAGATCGTGAAACGCAACTTCCAGGCGGTCGACGCGACGCTCGCCAACTTGCAGGAGGTGCCGGTGCCGTCAGAGGTCACCGCAACGCATGGTCGTCCGCCGATGGTGTCCGCGCTGGCGCCCGAGTTCGTCCAGCGGATCACCTCGGTGCTCCTGGCCGGGAAGGGCGATCTGCTGCCGGTGAGCGCGTTTCCGGTGGATGGCACCTGGCCGGTCGGTACGGCGAAGTGGGAGAAGCGGAACCTTGCGCTCGAGATCCCGGTCTGGGACGCCCGCATCTGCATCCAGTGCAATCAGTGTGTGCTGGTGTGTCCGCACGCGGCTATTCGCGCCAAGGTGTACGACGATGGCCCGCTCGCCAGCGCGCCGCCGACGTTCAAGTCCGTGCCCTACAAAGGGCTCGAGTTCAAAGGGCAGGCATACACGATTCAAGTAGCGCCTGAGGACTGCACAGGCTGCAACCTCTGCGTGAACGTCTGCCCGGTCAAAGATCGGACGAACCCCCGGCACAAGGCGATCGACATGCATGCGCAGGCGCCGCTGCGCGACGCCGAGCGCGACAACTACACCTTCTTCCTGGATCTGCCCGATATCACGCGCGCGGATCTGCCGAAAGTTGACCACAGGACGTCGCAGTTCCTCGAGCCGCTGTTTGAGTACTCGGGCGCGTGCGCTGGCTGCGGTGAAACGCCCTACATCAAGCTGCTCACGCAGCTCTTTGGCGACCGTGCTCTCGTGGCGAACGCGACGGGCTGCTCGTCGATTTACGGCGGCAACCTGCCGACCACGCCGTTCTCGAAGAATCAAGCCGGGCGCGGGCCAGCCTGGTCGAACTCGCTGTTCGAGGACAACGCGGAATTCGGTCTCGGCATGCGGCTCGGCGTGGACAGCCATACTCGCGCCGCGCGCGCGTTGGTGGAATTGATGGCCGGACAGATCGGTGAGCGCCTCACCCGCGAACTGCTGGACGCCGACCAGTCGACGGAACCGGGGATCGGTTCGCAACGCGATCGGGTGCTGGCGTTACGCCAGGTACTGGCGAGGCTCACCATGGCCGAGGCGCGACGTCTCGAAGCCCTGGCCGACTACCTCGTGAAGAAGAGCATCTGGATGGTGGGCGGCGATGGGTGGGCCTACGACATCGGGTACGGCGGCCTCGACCACATCCTGGCCAGCCAGCGCGACGTGAACATCCTCGTGCTCGACACGGAGGTCTATTCCAATACCGGAGGTCAGCAATCGAAGGCGACGCCACTCGGCGCCGTGGCCAAGTTCGCGTCGGCCGGCAAGACGACGCAGAAGAAAGATCTGGGTCTGCTCGCCAACATGTACGGCAACGTGTACGTGGCGCGCGTGGCCTTCGGCGCAAAAATGAGCCAGACCGCCCAGGCCTTCCTCGAAGCCGAGGCGTATCCGGGCACATCGCTCATCATCGCCTACAGCCACTGCATCGCACACGGCTACGACATGGCAAACGGCGCGTCACAGCAGAAGCTGGCGGTCGACGCCGGCGTGTGGCCGCTCTATCGCTTCGACCCGCGCCGCATCGCCAAAGGAGAGCCGCCGATGCATCTCGACTACGGGCCACCGAAACCACTCGTCGCCGAGTACATGCGCAACGAGTCGCGGTTCAGGGTCGTCGAGCGCAGCGATCCCGCCCGCTTCAAGAAGTTCCTGAAAGACGCGCAGGAAGCGGCCCGTCAGCGCTACTCGATCTACGAGCAGCTTGCGGGCATCACCGTGCCGCCGCAGGAGGCGACCAGCGGCGACGTAGCGCCTGCCGCACCATCACAAGGGGAGAAGTGACGTGGACCTGAGCACCGAGTACCTCGGGATGAAGCTTCCCAACCCGCTGGTGGTCGGAGCGTCACCGCTGGCGGACGATCTCGACGTCATCAAGCGCCTCGAAGACGCGGGCGCCGCGGCCATCGTTCTGCGATCGCTCTTCGAAGAGCAGATCACACGAGAGCAGATGGCGGAGTACATGAATCTCGACAATCCCGGAGAATCGTTCGCCGAGGCGATCAGCTACTTCCCCAGTCCCAATGCCTTCGCGCTGGGACCGGTCCAGTACCTGGAGCACCTGCGACGGGCGAAGGAAACGGTCGGCATCCCCGTCGTGGCCTCGCTGAACGGAGCGACGCCAGGCGGCTGGATCGAATACGCCCGTCTGATGGCGCAAGCCGGCGCGGATGCGCTGGAACTGAACCTGTATCGCCTCGCAACCGACCCGGACACGACCAGTGCGGACATCGAGCGCCAGGCCATCGAAACGGTGCGGGAGGTCAAGCAGTCCACCACGATTCCGGTGGCCGTCAAGCTGTCGCCGTTCTATGCCGCGTTCGCCAACCTTGCCAGGGAACTCGATCGAGCCGGCGCCGATGGACTGATCCTCTT
>JBEBGB010000451.1:0-4408 GCA_040081675.1 Vicinamibacterales bacterium | reverse complement strand
GTCGGGAGCAAGGATCGCGGACCAGATGATCCGAACGGGGTCTACGTCGCCAGCGTCGACTCGACGACGCGCACGCGGATTCTCGAGGGAGGCTCGAACGCAAAGTACGCCGCGGGACATCTGATCCTTCCGCGCGAGCGGACGCTCGTCGCACAGACCTTCAACCCGCGTTCGCTGGCGCTCGAAGGCGACGCCGTGCCGATTGCGGATCAGATCGCGCTCGGTGGACTCTCTGGCCGTACGGGCGCGTTCTCGGTGTCGGAGAACGGCGTGCTGGCGTATCAGTCCGCTGCCGCGGAGATTCGCACGCAGCTGACGTGGTTCGATCGCTCAGGTCAGACCAAGGGCACCGTCAGCCCGCCAGGTGACCTTGGCGATCTCGACTTGTCACCCAACCGGGAACAGGCCACCGTGAGCGTGCTCGACCCCACGCGACGCTCGCGCGACATCTACACCGTCGACGTGGCTCGCGGTGGTCGCACGCGCTTCACGTTCGAGCCGACAGACGAACAGGCTTCGGTGTGGTCGACGGACGGCAGCCGCATCATCTTCAACGCGAGACCAAAGGGATACTTCGATCTCTACGTTCGCGATGCCGCCGGTGTGTCGAACGCGGAGCTCCTGCTGGCGGACACACGCAACAAGGCGCCGCTCAGTTGGTCGTCGGACGGCACGTCGCTGCTCTACTCGACAGGCGCGGCGGTCATCGGCAACACCGATATCTGGGTGCTCCCGCTCGAGGGACAGCGAAAGCCCGTGCCGTTTCTCCAGTCGCCGTTCAACGAGACGGAAGCGCGCTTCTCGCCTGACGGGCGATGGGTTGCGTATGTCTCCAACGAGACCGGATCGAACGAGGTGTACGTGACGCGTTTTCCGGGACCCTCAGGGAAGCGGCCGATCTCGACGGCTGGCGGCTCGTATCCGCGTTGGCGGGAGGATGGTCGCGAACTGTTCTACCTGTCGCGCGACGGCACGATGGTGTCGGTGCCTGTGAATGGACATGGACCCGAATTCGTGGTCGAGACCGAACACCGACTGTTTTCCACGCACGCCAGCACGAGTGGCCGAAGCCCGTACGACGTGTCCGCGGATGGTCAGCGATTCCTGGTCAATGCGGTGGTCGAAGCGGTGGCCCCGTCGCCGATCACACTGGTCGTGAACTGGGCCGCGGCACTGCGCACACCGTAGGGCGAACGCACGGCACGCAGGCTCTTTCCTTGGTTCTTGGTGCGTGGTCTGTCCTCCAGGGGACCTTGGTCACTTCAACGTCACAGCCGCCGGATCGGCGGACGCCAAATAGATCGCCAGGCAGGTGCCATTCGCATCAGCAATCAGCCAGGGATGAGTGACGTAGGTGCCCTGTTCCACGGTTTGCCCCGCAGGCAGGTCGTAGTACTTCTGCCGAGCGCCTTCGAAGTCGAGCCAGTACAAAACGACGGCAGCGTTTCGCTGGTTGACGAACTCGATCGTCGTGCCGACGTCCACGCCTTGCGCCTTCAAGCGCCCCTCTTGGGAGCATGGCAGCGGCGAGAGTTGCCGAGGGGCGTCCGGCTGCCCACCAGATGTCGCCGGTTGCACCGCCTGTGGCTCCTCGATCGGCGACTCCTCGCTGGTCTGGTCCACGGGCCCTTCGTTCCCGAGCATGAACAATGCGACGAGTGCCAGCACGATCGCGCCCGCCGCAATCGCTGCCCGCTTCGGCCAGACACTCTGCCCGGGCGCCGCCGCGCCTTGACTGCTGTAGGTGGAGGGCGGTTGCCTGCCGTCCGAGACGGCCGTCGTTGCCGCCGGTGTCACCGCCGCTGGCACGGGTGGCTGAGCGTGCGCGACCGGGGTCAGGCCGAGTCGCTTGACCATTTCGCTGAAGTCCGACTCCCAGCGGGTGTGGCTCAGTTCGAAGCCGTTCCGGTAGGCCAGGTCCTTGAGATCGTCGGGCAAGCGATCGGCTGAAGGCATCGGGGCGCCTTGCAGGAAGACGGGAGTGACTCGGATCTTGCGTTTGAGCGCGGTGGCGATCTCCTGGCGTACGAAGTCGGTCGGGCTGTCCAACCGGCGGGTTCCGCGACTATCCACCGCATCAATCCACTCAGGACCGATCAGAGCCAGCATGAGGTCGCATGACTGCAAACGCTCGGCGAGCACGTCGCGAAAGTCGCGGCCCAGGGCGATGCTGTCCACGTCCATGAAGACCGAGTCCTCGCCAAGCAGTTCTTCGAGCTGCAGCGACAGAAGCCTGGCTTGGCCTTCGGAGTCGCCCCGTCGGTAGCTGATAAAGACTGAGCCCATTTGCAATCTCCCGGCGGACGCGACGCTGAAGACTACGCAGCCGCGTGGAAGGGACGTTTATATACTGAGTCAATCGTTCGGACACAACACCAGCCGCTTCGTACCACACTACATTCTTGTGAATCGGAAACGGCCGAGATCCTGCTGAGGCGATGGAGCGGCTCGAGTGAAGGACGGTTTCAACTTCGAGCTGTGAACATGATGAAGGCTGTCGTACATGACCGATATGGCTCAGCCGACGAGGTCTTGAGAGTTCGAGACGTCGACAAGCCCACGCCCAAGGATGACGAGGTGCTCATCCGAGTTCGCGCTGCGTCAATGCACCCCGATGTCTGGCACGTGGTCGCGGGGCTTCCGTACCTCTTGCGATTGATGGGCAATGGCGTGACCAGGCCAAAGAAGATCATCCCAGGAACAGATCTCGCCGGGCAGGTCGAATCCGTTGGGAAGAACGTCACCCAGTTCAAGGCGGGCGACGAGGTCTTTGGCGAGTCCACGAAATTTGGCTGGCACAACGGCGGTGCGTATGCCGAGTTCGCGGCCGTGCCCCAGATGCTATTGGCACTCAAGCCGACCAACGTCACCTTTGAGCAGGCTGCCGCTGTACCCACCGCCGGCTTCATCGCGTTGAGCAATCTTGGCGCCGCAGGCAGTCTCGCGGGACGACATCTTCTCATCAACGGCGCTGGCGGCTGTATGGGTCCGCTGGCCCTTCAGATCGCCAAGGCCGAAGGGGCGCGCGTCACTGCCGTCGACACCGCAGAGAAGTTGCCGATGCTTCGTTCGCTAGGTGCGGACCACACGATCGACTACACCAGGGAGGATTTTCTTCAGAGTGGCGAGCGCTTCGACTTCATTCTGGATGTGGCATCGACCCTCTGGTTCGACGTATGCGCGCACGCGCTGACTCCGACGGGTGTCTATGTGCCCATCGGCCACGCCAACTATGGCAAGGCGACCGGTCGCATGGGCGGCCGCATCGTCGGCAGTGTGCCGACCTTTGTCGGCTTGCTGTTGCGTCAGCAGCTGAGCAAGAACCGCAAGAATTTCACGATGCTGCGCAAGCCGGACGCGATGGCTACGTTCAAACGGCTTCTCGAGTCAGGGAAGCTCACGCCGATCGTCGCGAGGACGTTTCCACTCAGCGAGGTCGCCACGGCCATGCGCCTCATGCAGGAGGGGCACACGGTTGGACGACTCATCCTCGTTCCGTAGCCTCGGAGCAGCAAGCTGCGATTTCCAGACGACGGCTGCCGTAGACTAGGGCCATCTTGACGCGCGCGACTTTGACCGTTGCGTTGATCCTGCTGGTTGCAACCATCGCCGCTGCGCAGCGAGGCGGCCGGCGCGGTGGCGGGTTCTCCCAGCGTCCGCTGGCCTACGCCACCCTTGACGACTTCGACGGCTCGTTTCAGTTCTGCCGCGTCGTCTTCCGCCGTGCACAAAATGGTGACGGCGGCGGCTGGAACGCCGACTTCCCGCGGGCCGACCAGAATCTGTCCATTCGTCTAGCAGAGCTGACCAAGACGCCGGTCGGCATGGACGCCGACGCCGTGCCCAAGCACCTGCTCGTCAGCCTCCAGGATCCGGTGCCGCTCTCGCACTGCGCGTTCATCATGATGACGGAGGTGGGATCGCTCTATCTCGACGATCAGGAGGTGGCGAACCTGCGCAACTATCTGCTGAAGGGTGGGTTCCTGTGGGCGGACGACTTCTGGGGCGAGTACGCCTGGGATGTGTTCGAGTCGCAAATCCATCGAGCCTTGCCCTCGGGCGCGTATCCGATCGTCGACCTGCCGCTCGACCATCCACTCTTTCACGAGCAGATGTCCGTCACGCGCGTGCCGCAGATTCCCTCGATCAACTTCTGGGGTGGACCGGGTGGACCCACTTCTGAACGCCGGTCGGACAGTGCCGTGCCTCATGCGCGCGCGATTCTGGATGAACACAAGCGCGTGATGGTCTTCATCACGCACAACACGGATTTCGGCGATTCGTTCGAACGCGAGGGCGACAGCCGCGCATACTTCCTGGAATTTTCAGTGCCGGGTTACGCGGTCGGCGTCAACGCATTGCTCTACGCGCTCACGCACTGAGCGAATCATTCTCTCGTCGCGCGTCT
>JBEBGB010001330.1:0-1045 GCA_040081675.1 Vicinamibacterales bacterium | reverse complement strand
GCACGACGCGGCGTTGCAGCAACATCGCGAATGGAAGTCCACGAACGAGACACCGGTCGAGATCGCGTGCGTCGAAGTCGATGGCGGACGAATGCAGACGCGCGCGGCCGGGCAGGGTCGTGGCGTTCACGATCGCTCCTGGAAGGAAACCAAAGTCGCCGCGCTGTGGAAGATGACGGGGCCGACCTTCGAGACCGATCCGCATCCGGGGCACCCTCTGGGTCCCTCCGCACTGCGTTCTCGATCCCGATCACGTCTCGCAGATGGTTCGCGAGATCCGGCGGCAACGCGGCGAGTCTCACGAACGGGACGACAGTCCCGAGAAAACCAGCTCAAAACCGCCACTCGATGCGTTGGACAAGGAGTCCTGCGACGACACCTCGCACGAACGACAATGGCCACCGCAACGAATCTTCCGGACCTGTGTGGCGACCCTGAAAGACGTGCCTGGATTCGGTCCGCTGGTCGCGGCCGAGGCTCAACGCCGCGGCTTCTGCGACGCACCGCGACAAGTCTTCCTCGGCGATGGCGACCACAAGAACCGGACCGTCCACAAACTTCACTTCCCGCACTTCGTGGCGATCACCGACTTCGTCCATCCGGTGACGTACCTGTTCGATGTGGCCGGCGCGGTGACCAACAGTTGGGCTGCGCGGTGGGAACAATACACGTCGTGGATGACCGCCTGCTGGCAAGGCCGTGTCAGCCGCGTGATCGCCGAATTGCACGACTGGCAAACTCGTTTGGGACTGCCCGAGAAGACCACACCGGACAACGACCCCCGCCAGATCGTGGCCACCACGCTGACGTATCTGACGAACAACGAGCCGCGTATGAACGATCCGCAGTACCGCCGCGACGGCCTGCCGATCACTTCGTGCCTGGTCGAGTCCCTGATCAAGGAAATCAACCACCGCGTGAAAGGCACGGACCAGTTCTGGAACCGTCCCGCCGCCACCGAAGGCGAGTCGATCCTGCAAATCACCGCCAGTCTGCTCAGCGAGGGCGATCCCCTCACAAAACACATCCTCTCACGCCCCGGTTG
>JBEBGB010001329.1:0-1047 GCA_040081675.1 Vicinamibacterales bacterium | reverse complement strand
CTTGACCTTCGCCTTTCTTTTGCATAGACTCCCCCAAAGCTCTGGAGGGTCGACGGATGCTGCCGCTCACGAAACGCCAACGCGAGATTTTCGACTACTTGAACGAGTTCATTCAGAAGCACGGCTACGCCCCCAGTCTCGAAGAAATCGGGCGCAGGTTCGGCCTTTCTTCGCTGGCCACGGTGCACAAGCACCTGACCAACCTCCAGGAGAAGGGTTTCATCAAACGCGCCTGGAACCGAAGCCGGTCGGTGGAGATGGTGCCGGCGCGCGGAGGCGGCCGTGCCGTGGAACTCCCCCTGCTCGGCTACGTCGCGGCAGGTCTGCCAATTGAAGCCGTGGCCTCGAACGAGACCATTGCCGTACCCGAAGACTTCGCGGGCAAGCGCGACACCTACGTGCTGCGCGTGCGTGGCGACTCGATGATCGACGAACAGATTCGCGACGGCGACTTCGTCGTGGTCGAAGACCGCAAGACCGCCGAGAACGGCGAGATGGTGATTGCGCTTCTGCGAGGTACGGACGTCACGCTCAAGAAGTTCTATCGCGACAACGGACGCATTCGCCTGCAGCCAGCCAACGCCGCCATGCAGCCAATTTTTGCGGAGGCGGATCAGGTGCAGGTGCAGGGCGTCGTCATCGGCGTCATGCGGAAGTACTAGCCGCCTGTCCGGGCCGCTCGGGGTGATGCGGAAGTATTAGTATGGTGGGCATGTCCGACCAGAACCAGCCCACGCAGATCAACTTCACGATCGTTCCAGCCGAAGAACCGAATGATACGCAGCCGCGGACCTATTCGAACTTCTGCTCGATCGCACACACGCCCTTCGACTTCACCCTCACCTTTTGCGAGGTGATGCCGCTTTCCGAGAAAGAGATTCGCGACGCGCAGTCGGAACACGTCGTGCGCGCGCCGGTGCGGGCTCGCATTGTTGTCCCTGTCCAGTTCATCCCCAATCTCATTGGCGCACTGCAGGAACACATGCGCGTGTTCTCGGAGTCCTACAACAACGTGGGCTGGAACAAGGGCGGCCCGATTCATTGAGC
>JBEBGB010000450.1:0-4419 GCA_040081675.1 Vicinamibacterales bacterium | reverse complement strand
AACGATAACGACACAACTGCGACAGAGACCGCCAGCACGCTGGCAATGATGAGCGGTGTACGCATCGACGCGGCTCCAGAGTGAATGTGGTGGTACCCCAATCGCGAGGGCACAAGCCGTGCCACGCAACCTTCCGCTGTTCGCCATGCGAAACGCGATCACGCGTAGGAATCAGCTACACAGTGTGAGTATTGGTCGTCTCCCCTCCCGAATGTGTTCGTTCTGAATGCCGCGCGCGGGCGACTGCGAAAGCCGACGAGTTGGAAGAAGCCGCTTATCGACGAAGACTGGGCACGAGTGAAGAATATCTAGATACGGCGTGACGGCGGTTAACCAACACGAGATCTGAGAGGCCCAGCTCGTGTGTGTTCCGAATCAGGACGCGGGGTTGAGCGGCGGATCCGCACGACGCACAAAGACGCCCTCGGGCGACCGCCGGAGGAAACGTGCATCCGCCAACACCTCGAGAATGATCTGGCAGGTGCTGGGCTCGAGCCCCGAAATCTGCGAGGCATCACACGCGGACAGACGGCTGGCGGGCGCTTCCAGATAGACCTCGCGCAGCAGATGGACGGCGGCGGCGATCGGCGACATGCGCTCCCCTCGGAAATACTGCGAGAAGACCTAGCAAGATGGGTACCGGCCGGTCACGTCAAGTAGAGGCCAGTATTGCTGCGCAGTATTGGTCATTCGATTACGTCAGGCGTCCTAAGCGTCAACTCATCAACATGATTGTCTAAGGATCATACACGGATGAGGTGCAAATGTCGGGCTGGTGCCCCATCCGCTGATGCCGGTGCCACGTAGTGCAAGCATGAGACGTGTACGGCTGATCGCGGGCTCCACAATTGTGGCGACATTCATAGCGGCGACTGCCATGCTGCCTGGGGCAAGGTCGTCCATTCGAGAGTGCGCGTCGAGCACCCGGCACGCTGACGAGTGAACGCTCGCCACGCTGCGACAACGGGTGCTCAAGGGTTCTGGACCACCTGCCGATTCCTTCTAGGCCAGTGCTCGCGCATCAGGCGCGAGGTTCCCGAGTCCCCTATGCAACCACGTGCTGTTCGTGTCCCACTGCTCGAGGCGTACGTCAGGTTCAACGGCTTCGACGCGACGTTGGTCAATATCAGCCGCTCGGGTGCGCTGCTCCGCCTGCGCGAACCGGTGGAAGTTGGCTCGAACGCCAGGCTCACGCTGTCACAGCGTTCGACCACGATCGAGATCGACGGGACGGTTGTCAGGGCTGTGAGGGGAGGCGCGACCATCATCGACATCGGCGACGATCGACACGTGGGTATTTCGTTCGTGGCGCCGCCCCCGCCAGAAGTGACCGCGCTCTTGCGCCGGTTGATCGCGCAGGGATAGCGCAGTGGCCCGCTACAGGGCCACGGGACGTGACTGACGCGCCAGCTTCGACACCAGACTGGCAAGACCATCCGGCACGTTCATCTCGTCGACCTCGACGCGGCGCGGCCCCTCGTCGGTGTCGACCTCCCACTCGTAGATCAAGAGGTCGCGCGCGCCAGGTGCGCGCGCAACCGATGGACTGGTCAGGAGCCGAGCCAGCGCCGTGCGTTCGGCGGGTGAGAGTGCTGCGCCGTCCGCCTCCGTCCCGCGCACGACTCCCGCGAACCCGCCTGACACACGAAAGCGAAGCTTGCGAATCTGCACGATTACGTTCTCCCTGCCGATCGCCCTGCGGTGTTCGCCGACTGCGCTGCGGTGCTCTTGATCGTCGTCCGCGTCAGAAGCCGACGTCCTGCCACGCCTTGATCACGGCCTTCTCTTCCTTGCTGCCGTGACCGTACAGCGCCGCGGCGTTCTGTGTCGACATCGCCACCATCTGTACGAAATCGCTGCTGTGATTGAGCGCGAGCATGGTGCGATACCAGATAGCGCCGGCCTTCTCCCAGGCCCTGCCGCCAATCGCGGTCGCCACGAGGAAGAACGCGTGATTGGGAATGCCCGAGTTGATGTGGACGCCGCCGGAGTCGGACGTGCCCGTGTACTTGTCCTTGAGATGCTTGGGCTGCGGGTCGGTGCCCAGGTAGGGGTCGTTCTCGTACGCCAGCTCGTTTCTGAAGGTACGAAGCGACTTGGCTTGTGTTCCTGGACCCATGATGTCGGGACCAATCAGCCAGTCGGCCTTGGCGGCCGTCTGCTTCTTCTTCCACTGCTTCACCAGTGAACCGAACACGTCGGCGAAGTGCTCGTTCAACGCACCGGATTCGTTCAGGTAGTCGAGGTTGCAGGTGTTACTGACCACGCCGTGCGTCAGTTCGTGACCGACAACGTCGAGAGACTTCGTGAAGCGAATGAAGACCACGCCGTCGCCGTCGCCGTACGCCATCTGCTCGCCGTTCCAGAAGGCGTTGTTGTAGTTGCGCCCGAGATGCACGCTCGAGACGAGCGACATGCCTCGGTCGTCGAGCGAGTTGCGGCTGAACAACGTCTTGTAGAAATCGTACGTGGCGCCGGAGTAATCGTAGGCCTCGTTCACAGCCGGGTCGTTCGTTTTCGCGTCGCCTTCGCGTCGCACCAGTCTTCCTGGCAGGAAGCTCGACCCCTGATTCCTCATGTCGTAGACGAGGCGATCCTTCTTCCCCGTGGCCGACGGGATGGCGGCCATCATCGGCATTCTCGCCAGCGTCGTGCGTTCGGCCCGCAAGGTTGCCGACCGTGCGATCGCTTCGATGGCGAGGTCACGAACCTTCGGGTCCGTCGAGTCCGCCAGTTTGTCGAGCAGGTATGGGGGCAGGATGCAGTGAATGGGATTGTGGCAGCAGCTCATGAGACGCCTCCGGAAAAGGATGCCGGGCTGAGGCCCGGGCGAATGCCGTGTGTCGATCGTTCAAGAACGCGCCGGGTGGCCGTCGCGACTATATCCGAGCCGCGGCACATCTCGATGCCCTATCGACATCACAAGAAACGCGCGCAACGACTCAACCGAACGTGCCAGGGCCACTTCCGGACGCACAGCGTCGCAGACCGCATTGGATCACAGCGACCGCAATCACGATCGAAGGGACCGCAACCGCGATCGAGACGACGACCGCGTCCGATTGGAAGAGCGATGAACGGGACTGTGAGGCGGCGGGAGGACGCTAGGTCAACGTCGGTGAGTGGTGCGAGAAGGATTCGATGCCGCGCTCCGGGCGATGGTGGCGTTCACGCAGCCGGCGCCGTATTGGCGGCGAGGCGGGAACGCACATGCGACAACAGCGCTGCGCGCGTGAACGGCTTCGAGAGAAACCCGCCGGGTTCGGTCCAATCGAGCGCCTTGGGCAGCCCGGACATGAAAAGCACAGGCACACCGGGCCGCTTCTCGCGAATCGCCGACACCAGCTCGCTGCCATTCATTTCGGGCATCATGACGTCACTCAGCACGAGGTCGAGCGGCTCGCGCATGCGGTCGACGATGCCAAGCGCTTCATGCGGACTTCCTGCATCCAGCACGTCGTACCCTTCGGTCTGCAGCATCTCCTTGGTGAGCGCACGAACCGATTCGAGATCTTCGACGACGAGGATGCGTCCGCTGGGACGCGACCGAACCTCCGGAACGCTGCGCTGCTGCAGTACCGGCACGGCGTCCCGCTGGGCGGCCGTCACCGGCAAGTCGATGGTGAAGGTCGTGCCGACACCCACTTCCGAGTCGACCCAGATGAATCCACCGCTCTGCTTCACGATGCCGTAGACCGTTGACAGGCCAAGACCGGTCCCGTGAGTGCCCTTGGTCGTGAAGAACGGCTCGAACACTTTGCTCTGGAGGTCGGCCGGAATTCCAGCGCCCGTGTCGGTGACCGTCAATTGGACGTATTCGCCAGAGGGTTGCACGCCTCGGCCGGGCCTGGGGACATCGAGCGTGGTCTGCCGTACCGCGATGGTGAGCCGACCACCACGTGTCATCGCGTCACGCGCGTTGATGGCCAGGTTCAGCACGATCTGTTCGAGCTGAGTTGGGTCTGCACAGACGCTCGGCAATCCCGCCGGCGCGTCGATGTTGAGCACGATGTCGTCGCCGATGATCCGGTCGACCATGCCGCCCATGGCCGCCACCACCCCGGCCACGTCGACCACCTGTGGCCTCAGCACCTGCTGACGCGAGAAAGCCAGCAGCTGCTTCGTCAAGTCGGCCGCGCGTTGCGCGGCGCGCACCACCTGGGTCAACGACTCGTGCCCACCGATCTCGGTCTCGAGCTGTTCGGCGAAACCAATCATCACCGTCAGCATGTTGTTGAAGTCGTGGGCAATGCCCCCAGCCAGACGACCGACGGCCTCCATACGCAGCGCATGGCGACGCCGCTCGGAGAACGATCGCAGTTGCAACTGTTCCGACTCCGAGACGGGAGGCGCCAGTTCGCAGGGGCTATACCAAATGAGTCGCCCGGCCTCGGTCGGCGTGAGGTTCACCCGATGCTC
>JBEBGB010001328.1:0-1048 GCA_040081675.1 Vicinamibacterales bacterium | reverse complement strand
TCGGTGCGATGACGCCGTCCAGCGAGGTCACATACAACTGCGACAACTGCGCCATGGCCACGCCGTCGGTGGGCGCCGCAGCTGAGGCCGCTGCCGTCGAGGGGGGCGCGGGGGCCGTGGCACCCTCGTGATGGTGCTCACCCGCCATCTTCATCTGTTGCGGCGGCGCCATCTTCCGGTGATCGAGCCACACGCTGAAGAAGCGACCGCCGGGTCCTGCTCCCACCGCTTCCCATCCACGGTTGCCAGGCGCATCGCTGCCCGGCACGAGCGCAGATGCCGTAAACGTACGGCCGCCATCGGTTGATGTGGCTTGCAGCAACTTTGTTCCTGCGCTTCCCTTCGTCGTCCACACAACGACGACCTCGGGAGTAGAGCCCGCGCGTTCCTTCAGCGCGAGGCGAGGCGGCTGCTCGCCGTTCACTCTCGCGTCACCTGGTACGGAGTTCACACGCACCGGTGAAGAGAAGGTTCGACCGCCGTCACGACTGGTCGCGGCGTAGACGTCGGTGTCGCCCGCTGGCGCAGACGCAGACCAGACTGCAGCGACGAACAACCCCGACGCCGAGAGCGACACGTTGGCGTTCGCACGACCCGAAACCGCCAGCGTCGTCGGAGAGGTCGCGGCGTGGTCCGCCACGCCTGATGCGAACAGCATGGCGCCGACGGCAACGACACCGAACGACAGATTCCGCATGGTTTTCCTCAGCGCTCCACGCGAGCGCGAACGCCCTAGGAGTCTTGACCGGCCGACGTGTTGCGAATGAGTCACATTTCGCTCCGGCAAGACGACCGCCCGGCAGAGCCGGGCAAAACAGAATAGGGAGACTAGCGAGGTGAGACTCTTGGACATGCTCGATGGTCTGAGGCACGCCTCGCTAGTCCTTGAGTATATGGAATTCTGCCTTGACAGGTCTGCGGCAGGGCGTGACACTGACAAACAGCCGCGCTTTTTCGACTCTGTTACGGAGCGCGGTGCTGAAGCTTGAACGAGTGGGGACGCATCACGCTCGTTCTCTCTCCATTCCAGGACTGCAACATCTTCTGG
>JBEBGB010001327.1:0-1048 GCA_040081675.1 Vicinamibacterales bacterium | reverse complement strand
TCACCAGCTTCGTCGCCGGATCGCAACGCCTGTTTGACTTCGTGCATGACAACCCATCGGTCGAGTTCCACCCCTGTGATCGCACGAACGACACGGCCCTGATCCGGCGGAATCCACAGGTCATCGCCATCAACTCCGCGCTAGAACTCGACTTGTCGGGCCAGGTCTGCGCCGACTCGATCGGCTTCCAGATCTACTCGGGCATCGGGGGACAGATGGACTTCATCCGTGGCGCCGCGCTCTCGCCAGGCGGGAAGCCGATCATCGCGTTACCGTCGACTGCCGCCAAAGGCACGGTCTCCCGAATCGTCGCGGGGCTCAAGCCCGGAGCAGGCGTCGTGACGACGCGAGGACACGTCCACTGGGTGGTGACGGAGTACGGCGCGGTGGACTTGTTCGGCAAGAGCCTGCGCGAGCGGGCGGAGTCGCTCATTTCGATCGCGCACCCCGCCTTTCGCGCCGAACTCCGGCGAACATACGCCGACATTCGTCGCGTCATCCTGTCGCCCGGCACAGACACCACCTGATGGCAACGCTATCCGCCAATCACGTTCGCCAACCCTGCAGCATGAGCATGTAATTGGCCCGTTCGTACGCGTCGGGATCGGGAACCTTGGACAGGCTCATGTTGCCTCGCATCGTGGCGAGCGAGTCCCACTCGTGCTTCTCCATCCACACGGCGAGGTCGTCCAGCACCGTTCGCAAATGCCCAGGCCCGTGCATCAGGAGCGCCGAGACCATCTGCGTGACATGCGCGCCGGCCATTGTGGCCTTGACGACGTCGAGCGCGGTGTGAACGCCGCCGGTGACGGCAAGCGATGCCTGGACGCGCCCTGAGAGAATCGCCAGCCAGTGCAGGCGAAGCAGCAACTCCGAGGAATCCGAGAGGTGAAGCGTGCGCGTCGCACCCAGTTCCTCCGGGTCGATGTCAGGCTGGTAGAAACGGTTGAAGAGGATCAGTCCATCGGCGCCGGCTCGATCGAGTTCCCTGGCAAGGTTGGCGAACGCGGCATAGAACGGCGACAGCTTGACGGCCACCGGAATCGTG
>JBEBGB010000449.1:0-4426 GCA_040081675.1 Vicinamibacterales bacterium | reverse complement strand
CCGTGAAGTCGGCTGGCGCGCCAATCCGGATTCTGCCGGCGTCCCGCAGCCTGAGGATGTCGGCCGGCCACGATGTCACCATCCGGTACAGGTCCGCTGCATCAACGCCGCTCGTCGCCGCCTCGCGCAGCTCGTCGAGCATGTCGCGCGTTCCAGTCACACGCGAGTCGGTGCCGATGCAGACCCGTCCCCTGGCAGCGGGCGACGTGAGTACGCAGGCCATACAGAGCGTGCGTCCAAAGAGGAACACATTCGACTGCGGACACCAGACGAGGCTCACACCCTGCTCGAACAGGCGGTTCCATCGCTCGGAAGTGACTGCCAGACCGTGGACGATGACCGTGTTGGACCGCAGACTGCCGCTCGCCTCGAGCATGTCGATTTCCGATGCCGCGATCGCATCCACGCCCTCCGCGGCATGCACGATGAACGGCACGTCGGGAGGTGTCGCCGCGGCGCGCTCGGCGACGACCCCGCCTGGCTCGCCATGCGCTCCAACGGGTCGGTGTTCCATTCCGAGTGAATGAGCCCAGCCGAAACGGTTGACGACGCGAACGGGAAAGTGAAGCCCGAAGGCACAGTACATCGGGTTGTGATGCGCAACCGTGGTTACGCCAGACAGCAGGTTCTTCAGTCCGCCCACGAAGAGCCGGTCGGCCAGGCGAGTGCGGCTCTTCTCGCGCACCTCTGGACTCCGGATCACCGGTGCAAGATCGGCAATCCACTCGCGCGCATTGCCGTACTGCTCGCGGCCCTTGAGAGTGCCGTAGTGATTCAGCTCGAGATGATCGTGAGCATTGATCAGACCCGGCAGCACAAATCGACCGTCCAGGTCGACGACATGATCGTTTGGCTGTGGGCGTTCGTCGATCGAAAGCACGCGCCGACGGAACCGTATCGACGACGCCTCTCCCTCAGGCGTGAGGACTCGCGCGTTGACGAACGTGCAGGTGGGCCAGCCGAGCATCATGAATTCCCGCGGGTCCACTTGATCGCGTGGAGTACGACCACCACCGGCCTTGTATCGCCGGCAATCGCCGGCTCTCTCACCGCGCGAACCTCGAGACCGTGCTGTTCGAGCAGCTCGAGGTGCTGCTCGATCGAATGCGGAAACAGAGGGAGCTGATAGGTCCGACCGTCGTCGCCCTTGAATGTCCGACGCCACCCGGACGTCGACCAGGACGGATGGAAGTCTGAGTACACGACGTGCCCGCCCGGCTGCACCACCCGGCCGGCCTCGCGTATCCAGGCGCCGAGGTCCGCGATATCGCCACACATCAGTGAGGAGCACACGAGATCGAACGACTCCGGACGAAATGGGAGCCGAAGCGCGTCGCCGCATACACGTGGAAATGGCCTGCCACTGCAGGCCAACATTGCCGGCGATAGATCGATGCCGACCACATAGGGCGTGGCCGTCTCGCACAGCAGTTCGACGTTGCGCCCGGTGCCCGTGCCAACATCAAGCGCCCGCTTCGCTCCCACGCCGGCAATCAGGCGACCAAGACTGAGGGCCTCAGCCTCCATGAGCGGGTTGTGCGCGCACGGTGGGTATAGCGGCGCCCACCGGGCATACCCCTCGGAGGCCGACACGATTCTCGGTTCGCCCCGCCACATACGCTCGAGGATGTTCCGCATCACGTCAGAAGCCCGTCGTCTCTGGACGCTGATAGTGCATGAGCCGCTGCATGGCCCGCAGTTCGTACGGCGCGGCGTAGATGCGCAGCGAGTATCGCCATGCACTCATCGCACGCAGCAGTGCACGTCTCGCGGGCGTCAGCCGTCGATCGGTCACGGTCGGGTAGAACGCGTTCAACACACGTTCGAAGTTCCGCACGCGGCGCTTGAGTCCGCCGACCATCCAGGGAATGTGATCGCCGCGTCGCATCATGGTCTGGCGCCACTCATCAGACGCCCATCCATCGAGCGTGTCAGGGAAGGCGAAGCCGCGGCGGCTCGCGTCGCTGAACATCGCGCCGTCGCCCGGCACCGGAGTGTAGGTATACAGAATGATTTCGGTCGCCGGGTTTACGGCCTTGATGCGACGGATGAAGTCGAACGTCCGTGTCGTGTCGCCCTCGGGGTCTGGAGGCGCTCCGAGCACGAACGAGTACTCCGGCACGACACCGTAGTGCTTCATCCGCGCCGCCAGTTCGAGCGCGAGCGACGGCGACGCGTTGCCGCCCTTGTTCATCGCCTGCAACGTCGCCTCGGACGAAGACTCGGCACCCGAGAACACCATCCCGAGGCCGGAGCCCGCCATCAGCTCCCACGTCCGATCCGAGTAGTGCATCAACGTATCGATGCGGCCAAGCGCCCACCACTTGATTCGCAGGGGCGTGATGCGCTCAGCGATCTCGGCGGCACGGGCTTCGGAAATGAAGAAGTCCATGTCGTGCATCATCACGGAGTCGACACCGTACTGACGCTGCAACCGCTCGAGGGTGGCGGAGACGCGAGCCGGAGACTGCGCGAGCCACCGCCGATTGGTCATCGCCCCGACTGCGCAGAAGCTGCAGGCAAACGGGCATCCGAACGATGAGTTGTGCGCGATCGTCCTGCGACCGAGGTAGGTCGGATGGATGTAGCGTTCCATCTCGACGCACTCGTAGGGATACTCCGGCAGGTCGTCCAGGGCGGTCATCGGGCCTGCCGCGTTCTTCACAATCGAACCGTCTTCCCTTCGCCAGGTGAGATTGCCGACGGTCTCGAGCGGACGCTCGCCTCTGATCGCGGCGATCAACTCACAGAGCGGCTGCTCGCCCTGCGACCTCACAACGAAATCGACGATGCCAGCGGTAAGGACCGTGTCGGCGTGCTGCGTCGGGAAGTATCCGCCCCACACGATCTTCAGGTCGGGGCGCGCAGCTCGAATCGCCTTGCACACGGGAACGGCCTGAGCCAGCTGCGGGCCCGGCATGACGGTGACCGCCAGCAGATGAGGCCCAGATCCATCAGTGTCGGCCACGCGGTCGAGAATCGCGCGCGCAGGGTCAGGCTCGATGTTGCCGTCGACCAGACACCAGCCTTCCTTCCCCTCGAGCACGGCGGCGAGTGCCATGATCGACAACGGCAGCGGCTGCTTGCCTGGGGTCGTCGACAACGGATTGAAGAAGACGATCATCGCCCTGCCTCCAGGGCAAGGAGGCCTCGACGCACAAGACACGGACGCGAGATGAACGGCTTCACATCACCCTCGTTGAAGGACCACGAGAAAGTGATCGCCGACACGGCGTAGCAGTGGCATCCGACCAATCGTTTCGTCCAGGTCGAGGAGTTTTTCAACCAGCGAGGATCGGCGCGCGGCAAAGGCGCTCAGGTACGGCGGTGGAGCGATGACACCGAGGCCGCGGCACTCTCGTGGCGTGAAGCCGGCGGACTCGAAAGTCCGCTCGAACTCTCCGGGTGTCAAGTACCGCGTCCAGACGGTGCCGTCCTCGAGTGGAACGCCGACAGGTGACCTCGCGAACCTCCTGAACGCGCGCGCGACGTCACCTCGCGAGAGATACAGGGCTATCTCCCACGGGCAGAGACGACCAATCACCGAGGCAACCATGACTCCGCCAGGCCTCAACACCGCATGAATCTGCCGAGCGACGTCGGTCAGATCGTGCACGCAATTGAGCGGACCGAAATTCGAGAATGCGGCATCGAATGGCTCGAACGACAGCTCGTGCAAGTGCTCGATCGGATGGCACAACACCCTCGGCCGTCTTACCTCGCTCATGGACGCCGTACGCTCCGCGGCCTCGCGTGCCATGGCTGGCGATGCATCGATGGCGGTGACGCGATAGCCGGATCGAACCATGTCGGGGTGGTCCGTCCCAGGGCCGCAGCCCAGGTCCAGAAGCCGTGAACCAGCAGCAACGTGGCGGCGAAGGGCGTCGATGCTGCGACGCCGCATGTGCCGAAGAATCGGGTTCGCCTCATTCGACGTGTGGTACTCGGGTGCCACGCCGTCGAAGGCACGGGCCGTATCAGCCAGGCGCAGCTGACGAGTCAGATCCACGGCGCACTCCGCCAGCCGGTCTTCATCGAGCACACGCACCGTTGACAGATCGGGTTCTCGGAGACCGACAAGCTGCCTCGAAACGCCGGAAGCTGACGCTCGATGATCGACGCCAGGGTCGATCGGCGAATCGAGCCAAGACTGGGGTGGAAGAAGCACGGCCGCACTTCGCCGTCTGCCTCGATCACCACGGACATATAGGGCGCGTTGCACGCCACGGTGGGATACGGCGCCAGGCCGGCCCTGGCGGCGTAGTGCTGCGGAATTCTCCGAAGCTTCTCTGGCGACTCGGAGATGAAGCCGGAGGCGAAGTCGGCCGCGCATTCGACTATGGTGCGTTCGATGACGTCCGCGAACTCGACGATCTGCTCGCGGTCCAGTGCCAGGTCGGACGCGTCGGCCGATCTCGACCGTCCG
>JBEBGB010000448.1:0-4427 GCA_040081675.1 Vicinamibacterales bacterium | reverse complement strand
GCCGACCTTCTCGATCTGGTGCGAGCGCTCGGACTTGCGAGTGGCCTCGAAGTTCTTGCGACCCGTGGCGTTCTCTTCCACCCAGGCTGCCGCCCACTCTCCGCTGCGGATGCCGTCCAGGATCTTCTTCATCTCGGCTTTCGTCTGCGCGGTGACGACGCGCGGACCCGAGGTGTAGTCGCCCTGCTCGGCCGTGTCGCTCACCGAGTAGCGCATGTAGTTCAAGCCGCCCTGGTACATCAGGTCGACGATGAGCTTCAGTTCGTGCATGCACTCGAAGTAGGCCACTTCAGGCTGGTAGCCCGCTTCGACCAAGGTCTCGAATCCGGCCTTCACCAGCGCGCTCACGCCGCCGCAGAGAACGGCTTGTTCGCCGAACAGGTCGGTTTCGGTCTCTTCCGAGAAGGTCGTCTCGATGACGCCGGCGCGAGTGACGCCGATGCCCTTCGCGTACGACAGGGTCAGCGCACGCGCGTTGCCGGTGGCGTCCTGATGAATCGCGAACAGCGCGGGAGTGCCCGCACCCTCGACGTACAGCTCGCGGACACGGTGCCCTGGGGACTTTGGTGCGACCATCGAGACATCGACATCCGGACGCACCGTGATCGTGCCAAAGCGGATGTTGAAGCCGTGCGCGAACATCAGCATCTTGCCAGGCGCCAGATTCGGCTCGATGGCGTCCTTGTACAACTTCGCGGCCGTGGTGTCGGGCACCAGCACCATGATGACGTCGGCCCACTTCGAGACCTCTGCCGGATCGCCAACCTCGAGCCCCGCCGCTTCCGCCTTCGCGCGCGAGCGGCTGCCGGCCGTCAAGCCAACACGAACGCTCACACCGCTGTCTTTCAGGTTGAGCGAGTGGGCGTGGCCCTGCGACCCATATCCGATCACCGCGACCTTCTTGCCCTGAATGAGGCTCAGGTCTGCATCCGCGTCGTAGTACATCTTCGCCATTCGAATAATCTCCCCAGTCAGTTGTCGCAGCGATCGCAGGCACGGAACCGCGGCACGATGTGCGCGCGAACCGGCCGGCTCTCAGGCAGCGCATTCGCGTTGCACGCTCTTATACCGACAGCGCCCCGCCCTCTCTCGAGCGCGTGGGACCATCGCCGATGCCGCGCGACGGACCAACGGTCACGGCTTGCGCCGTCCCCCGCGTCACTTCCACACGGCCTGTTCGGACCATCTCAATCACGCCGTACGGCCGAAGCACTTCGAGCAAGCTGTCAATCTTATCTTCAGTACCGGTCGTTTCGATCACCAACGTCTCGGGACTGACGTCGACAATCCGGGCGCGGTAGACATCGACCAGCTGCATGACCTGGGTTCGGGCGTCACCCGTGGCCGACACCTTGATCATCGCCAGGTCGCGCGCGATCGTCGGCAGGCGTGTGATGTTGTCCACCCTGCGGACCGGCAGCAGCTTGTAGAGGTTGGCTTCTACCAGACGGGCGCCCCGCTCGTCGGTGTCGACCACGATGGTCATACGCGAGAGGCCGGAGCGTTCCGTGTGACCCACTGTGAGCGACTCGATGTTGAACGCCCGGCGGCGGAACAGCGACGCCACCCGATTGAGCACGCCAGGTTTGTTGTCGACGTATACGGCAAATGTCTGCATAAACTCAGCCTCTGGGCTTCGGGCTTCAGGCTCTGGGCAATCGCCCCGCGGCCTTGGGGCCGGGAGCCCAAAGCACTGCGGCTGAAGCCCGCTCTGTATCAGTCTGCTGATGTCTCGACGATGGGAGACGGGCGCCGAATCATGTTGTGCAGGTCGTTGCCGGCGGGCACCATCGGGAAGACGGAATCTTCCTGCTCCACGCGGAAGTCGATGAGCGCACCGCGCTGACGACGGGCAATCTCGACCGTCGACTCGACGCTCCCGCGCGTCGTGACCGTGGCACCCCATACTCCGTAGGCCTCTGCCAGCTTCTGGAAGTCGGGACCTGTGATCGGCGTGGCGGCATATCGACGCTGGTAGAAGAACTCCTGCCACTGTCGAACCATGCCGCGTCGGTCTTGACGTTCTTGTTGAACTCGGCCGGGTCGATATCGACGTGAATCTTCTTCGCATGCGGCGCGTAGGTCTTGATGTTGCCGGTCACGCGGTCATCGAAGCGCATGCCCAGGGCAATGAGCAGGTCCGACTCCTGAATCGCGGTGTTCACCCAGGCTTCGCCGTGCATGCCCATCATGCCCAGGTTCAGCGGATGCGACGCCGGCACGGCGCCGATGCCGAGCAGGGTCATCGCGATTGGAATCTGCGTCTTCTCGGCAAATGCCAGGACGGCCGCTTCCCCACCCCCGAGGATGATGCCGTGACCCGCCAGAATCACCGGACGCTTTGCCGCGTTGATGAGGGCAATCGGGTCGACACCAAGTGAGTGTCCCGAGCGGTCGATGGCTTCGAGATCGGGTTCAGCACCTTCCCAGTCGAACTCGCACGAGCTGACCTGCGCGTCCTTGGTGATATCGATGAGCACCGGACCCGGGCGTCCGCTCTTCGCCAGCGCGAACGCCTCGCGAACGGCGGGAGCCACTTCGCTGGCCTTCGCCACCAGGTAGTTGTGTTTGGTGACCGGCAGCGTGATGCCGGTGATATCGGTTTCCTGGAACGCGTCGGAGCCGATGAGGCCGCTGCCGACCTGTCCCGTGATGCAGACAATCGGCGACGAGTCCATCATGGCGGTGGCAATCCCGGTCACCATGTTGGTCGCACCGGGACCCGACGTCGCAATGGCCACGCCGACCTTTCCGGTGGCGCGGGCATAGCCGTCTGCCATGTGCGTCGCACCCTGCTCGTGCCGGACGAGAATGTGACGAATCGGAAAGTCGAGCATGGCGTCGTAGGCCGGGAGAATGGCTCCGCCTGGATAGCCGAACACAACCTCCACGCCCTCGCGCACAAGGCATTCCCACAAAATCTGCGCGCCGGTCAGGGTCTTATTACTCATACTCGTTCATCTCAACATTCACGAAGAGCTAGTTGCCAACTGGCCAAAAAGCTCTAACACAGAGAACACAGAGCGGAACATTGCACACGGAGAATACGAGCAATATGAGCCGTGTCTTCCGTTCGTGTCCGTGAACTCCGTGTTGATGCTCTAGATTTGAAACGCACTCTCACAAGACGCTGCCTGTCGTCACTTGCAACTCGGATACGACCCAAGCACCCGCACCATCGGCGCGAATTCCGCCAGATGGGCCAGTGCGCGAGCACACGGCAACTCGTCGCGCGCCGCTGCGAGGTCGGCGTAGAACAGGTACTCCCACTTGCGGCTCGGGAACGGCCGAGACTCGAGCTTCGTCAGATCGATGCCGCGTAGCGCAATCGCGGCCAGTGCCTTGAACAATGCGCCAGGCTCGTTGCTCAACGTGAACACGATGGTGGTCTTGTTGGCCGGCGCCGACGACAACGGCGCGCGGCCCACAACCAGGAAGCGCGTGGTGTTCGTCTCGTAGTCCTGAATGGACGACCGGAGCTTCTCGAGACCGAACACCTGCGCGGCCCTCTCGGATGCGACGGCGGCCGCGTCGCCAAGTTTCTGGTCCGCGATCATCTTCGCGCTGCCAGCGGTGTCGTACGTCGCGATGATCTCGACGCCGGACAGCGTGCGCAGGAAGCGATCGCACTGCGCCAGCGCCTGCGGATGCGAATACACGCGTTTCACGTCGGCGATCGAGCGGCCGGGCAGCGCCAGCAGATGGTGCACCACCGGCACTTCCACCTCGCCCACGATCGGCAGCTGGTGCTCGAGCAGCAGGTCGAAGTTGCGGTGGATGCTGCCGCCGATCGAGTTCTCGATCGGGAGGACGCCGAAGTCCGCCGCGCCGGCGTCGACCGCGGCAAATACCTCCTCGAAACTCTTGCACGGCAGCAGCTCGGCCGAGGCATTCACCTGCCTCGAGGCTGCCTCGCTGAACGCGCCCGTTTCGCCCTGATACGCAATACGCATGAATGAAACCGAAGCCACCACATCGATCGCTGTACGAACAAAAGGCCATCACCACTTCGGATGATGGCCTCGGAGAACGTGTTCTCTACGCTGCCGTCATCCGGTTAGCCGGACGCCCGTCACGACGACGAGAAATGCGTCGCGAATCGCGAGGACGGGGTGGGCAGCGAGCAACATGTATAGGGGATTACACTGGTTTAGCGGATCTGAGTCAAATCGAAACAATTTACCAGAACATAAGCGGGTCTAATGGTCATCGAGTTTACATAACAGACACGAATGACCAACGTCGTCGTTTGACTCAGGAGGACGAGGCTCTGGGCGCCTCGTTCACCGCGACGTGCTAGTGGTACTGGTGGCCGCGTCCCACTGCGCCTGCATGCGCGCCAGCACCTGCTCGACGTCCTGCGCAAGCAGATAACCGCCGCGCACGAGCGTGTCGGTCGCCTGTTTGGCGCTGGCCAGGTACGCCTC
>JBEBGB010000057.1:0-16069 GCA_040081675.1 Vicinamibacterales bacterium | reverse complement strand
CTCGTAAGCGCCGAATCGAACGCCTCCGAGCGTAGTCGCGGTCACCGCTCGGGTGCGTTTCTCGCGAGCGAGCTCTGTGACTACGGGAAGCAAGCCGAGCCCTTTCGCTTCGCCGACCGACGACTCCAGACCGGCAGGGTCGCGAATCGTTTGTCCTAGCATCTGATAACCGCCACAGATTCCGATGACGGTCGTGCCGCAGCGATGCTGCTGGAGAATCCAGTCCGCCAGACCCACCTCACGGAGCCACGAGAGATCGGCAACGGTGTTCTTGCTGCCGGGCAGGATGATGAAGTCGTACCGGTCGACACGAGGCGAGGTGATCCAGTCCGCCCACGTGAGCAGGCGGAAATCCGTCGCGTTCGAGAGGTGCGGGAAGTGAACGATGGCCAGCCGCACCCCCGCTGGCGCCGGTGTGCTCGGTCGGGTCTCCAGCGCCAGACTGTCCTCCGCGTCCAGCTGCACCTCGGCTGCGTACGGGAACACACCGAAGCAGCGTGAGGCCGTTCGTTCTTCGAGGATTCGCACGCCTTCGTCGAAGAGCGACATGTCGCCTCGGAACTTGTTGATCGCGAACCCTAGAAACAGCGAGCGCTCGTCGGAATTCAGGAGATGGGCCGTGCCGATCACCGAGCCGAAGACGCCGCCTCGCTCGATGTCCGCCACGAGGAGCCACGGCGCGCGAATCCGGGTGACCAGGCCAAGGTTAACCAGATCGTGCTCGCGCAAATTCAGTTCAGTCACGCTACCGGCGCCTTCGATGACGATCACCTCGAAACGGCTGGACAGGTCGTCGTACGCATCCAGGACCGTTGCGCGCAGCTCGTCGGCGTGTGCGTAGTACTCGCGTGCGGACAGCGTCTTCCACACGCGTCCCTTGACCACGACCTGGCTCGTGCCGTTGCCACTCGGCTTCAGCAGAATCGGGTTCATGGCGGGCTCAGGCTCGAGCCCACACGCTTCGGCCTGCGCCACCTGCGCGCGGCCAATCTCGCCCCCCGCCTTGCAGGGATACGAGTTGTTCGACATGTTCTGGGCTTTGAACGGCGCGACTGACACGCCCTGGTTTCGGAGCCACGCGCAGATCGCGGTGGCCATCCAACTCTTGCCAGCGTTGGACGACGTGCCGCCGATGAACAGCGGACGCGCCTTCACGTGTGCCCGCGCCTTTCACCCTGGCGCTCGATCTGCGTCTTCATCCACGCCCGGTTGCGAGCGAGGCGCTCTTCGTGCGGTACCAAGGGACAACTGGCGCAGAGCTCTCCCTGCGGCAGGAGATAGACGCGACAGCAACTCGCACGCCGCTGGTAGAGATGGGTCACGTCCGAGCACGTCACCTCATGCAGCCGAGGCTGCATCTTGGCCACCACGTCGTCACCGGCAAAGAATTCCTGAAGCACCGGCAACACCACCCGCTGGTCTTTCCCATCTCCGAACAGGCTCGTGAATTGCGCGGCCCACGAGGAGGTGAGCATGCCCCATGTGCCCTTTGGCGCGAATCCGGACCACTCGCGCAGTGTCTCGACGACAGGTATCGCCTGCGTCGTGAGGACGGACCTGAGCGACTGCAGCAGCTCGTGCCGATCGGCCACGGACGTGATGCTGGGGTGATTCGCCGCCGGATTGTTCGCGACCATGACGCCCCGTGCCACGTGAATGGCGGTGCGCTCGAAGAATGTCGACTCCCGGAACTTGAGCGACATGTTCTCAAGGGAGATGTCCGGCACGCAGCCGTACCTGAGATAGGGCGCAATGGCCATTGCGGAGGCCCAGCCATAGCGCAGCGCGAAGGACGCGGCGATCGTGCGCTTATCCGCCGTACGTGCGCGCTCGCCGATGCGCACCAGCAGCTCGTTGAGCGGCCCCGTTGACGCGGCTCGCAGATCCGTTCCAGCAACCCAACCTGGGCCGACGGGTTTGCCCAGATCGACGCTCCAACTCGCGTTGAGCGCACGCAGCGCGTCGTAGATCTCGACGACCGGCGACCGATCTGGCGTGCTCATGACACCTCCCGGATGACACGCAGTACGGAGGCGTGGTCCAGATCCGCCAGGCGCACATACGTGCCGCGCATCGCGTCGGCAAGTTCCCGCGGTCTGCCGGTGGCGTGCCGGTCGTCTTCCGAGTCGATGACGAGTGACGGGCAGCGGATGGCACTGGCGGCGGTCAGCGCGTCGCCCCACGGGTCATCGCCCTTGCTGGCGACGTTGGCGTGCCCGTCGGTCACGAGTACCACCACGGTCGCATCGGTGATGTGCGCCGCGGCGAGCTCCAGGGCGTGCGCGAGCGGCGTGCGTCCGCCTGTTGGCAGATACTCGAGCGCTCGTTGCACGTCGGCCAACGCCGGCGTGGGCTCGACCAGCACAGTTGCGGCCCCACCACGGCATGCGATCACGGCCACTTCATCGTGACGTCCGTGCGCGCTCTCGATTAGGCCGCTGACGGCTCCCTTCACCATACGCATGCGCTCCTGCACGGCGTGCGAGCCGCTCGAGTCCACCACGAAGACATAGCGGGTGCCGACGTGCGGGATACGGACGCGTTCGTGGAGATCCTCTGTTCGAACGTGAGCCGTGCCGGTGTGAGTTACGGCATGCAGCACGGTCGCGCGCGCGTCAAGCTCGCGGGGCTCCGGCTCGCGCCGCGCGCCGACCGCTACGCCGCGGGCCGGACCGGGCGACCGAGACGAGGTGCCCGACTGCTCAGTGCCATGCTCGACCACCAGTCGCGGAACTGGGTGGTTTAGCGGCGGAAAGACACGCTCCGGCGCGGCGCCCGCCGCCGATCCACGTGTGTCCTCGGGTTGCTCAGCGTCGCGGCGCGGTGGCTGTGATTCTGGCCGCGTGTCGCGTGATCGCGCGCTCACTCGATGAGCGAGCGCCAGCGGCAGCACCGCTTCCACATGAGACGCATCGACGGAGAGCGCGCCTTCCAGGGCTGCTAGCGCGCGGCTCCCGCGTACGACGGCAAGGTCGGCGCGGAGCGAGCGGACGTTGTCGCGGGCTATGCGCTCGGCAATCAGGTCGAGTATGTCGCCTGGCAGGGTCACACCCAGCAGGCGCGCTCGAGCGTCGCTGAGCGTGCGCGCCATCCGCGACCGCTCCTCCCGCCACGTTTCGCTGAACGCCAAAGGATTCGCGTCATACAGGAGACGTCGTTCGATGACGTCGCGGCGGACGATGGCTTCCATCGGCGCCGAGACATCGACGGCCAGCGCGAACCGATCCAGGAGCTGCGGCCGAAGCGCGCCCTCTTCCGGATTCATCGAGCCGACCATGACGAAGTCGGCGTCCTGTGTGGCGCTGAAGCCCTCGCGTTCGACCACGTGAACGCCGCTGGCGACCGCGTCGAGCAGTGCGTCGGCCAGGTGATCGGGCAGCAGGTTCACCTCATCGACGTAGAGCACGCCGCCGTGGGCGTCGGCCAGGAGGCCCCGCTTCAATGCGGGTTCGCCCTTCAGGGCTTTCTCGACATCCAAGCCGCCAAGCAGCCGATCGTCGGTCGCGCCAATCGGCAGATTGACGAACGGCGCGCCTGGCTCGAGCAAATCGATCAACCCTCGCGCGGCCGTGCTCTTGCCGGCGCCTTTGTCGCCGCGGATGAGCACACTTAAATGACGATCAATGGCGGCGAGCTGCAGCGCCATCTTCAAGGCGTCGAGTCCCACGAGGGCCGGGAACGGAAACCCTGGCGGTCTCATGGGGCCGTCCGCGCGCGTTCACCCCGCGCCTCCACGAAGGCTTCCGCTTTCAGGCGAACGTCACGCAGGGCCTGAACCGTCGCCGGCTCCGGGTGTTCCCACAGCCCGCGATCCGCGGCTTCGAGCAGTCGATCCGCGATCGCGTGGAGCGCCCACGGGTTCGACTGCTCGAGGAAACGCTGCATCGCCGGCGACAGCGCGTACTCGGCGGCCAGCCCCTCATAGACCAGGTCCGGCGCCACGTGCGCGGTCGCATCGAACCCGAAGATGTAGTCCACCGTGGTCGTCAGCTCGAGTCCGCCCTTGTACCCATGCCGGCGAATGCTGTCGAGCCACTTCGGGTTCACGACGCGAGAGCGGTACACGCGCAGCACCTCCTCGCGCAGGTCGCGGACGCGCGCCGCATCCGGCCGCGAGCTGTCGCCGACGTACATCTTCGGTTGCCGTCCGGTCAGCGACCGGACCGTCGCGATCATGCCGCCATGAAACTGGTAGTAGTCATCGGAATCGAAGATGTCGTGCTCGCGGTTGTCCTGGTTGTGCACGGCGACGTCGATCGTCTTCAGTCGATCCACGAACACGTCTCGCGCATCGACGCCGTCGACGGCACGGCCATACGCGTACCCACCCCACTCCACGAACACCGTCGCGAAGTCCTGATCCGTCTGCCAATGACGAGTCTCGATCAGCTGCTGGATCCCGGCGCCGTAGGTGCCCGGCTTAGCGCCGAAGATGCGGTAGCGCGCCCGCGCCTCGACCTCGTCGATGGACGCGTCGGTGGGGCGCTCGATCTCCGCCAGATAGTGCTTCCGTGGATAGTTCTGCTCGACGGGCTCGTCGAGCGAAACCACCAGTTCGACGGCGCGATCGACCAGGGTAATGAGATGCGGAAAGGCGTCGCGAAAGAAGCCGCTGATGCGCAGCGTGACGTCGATGCGGGGACGGCCGAGCCGCTCGAGGGAGATGACCGCAAGGTCCTGAATGCGTCGTGACTGCGGGTCCCAGACAGGCTCCACGCCGAACAGCGCCAGGACCTCGGCGACATCATCTCCCCCGGTTCGCATCTGGGACGTTCCCCAGGCGCCGAGGCCAATCATCTCCGGGTACCGTTCTTCTTCGGCGAGATGGCGCGCGAGTACCTCGCGGGCGAGCTGCTCACCGACGCGCCACGCCGCCTGCGAGGGAACAGCCCGCGGGTCGACCGCGTAGAAGTTCCGCCCGGTCGGTAGGATGTGCGCCATCCCGCGAGTCGGCGCACCCGCGGGTCCCGGCGGAACGTAGCGGCCAGCGAGCGCGTCGAGCACGTGGTCGATCTCGTCGGTCACCAGTTCGAGCGCTGGCACGAGCGTGCGACAGGCAAAGCGCAGCGACGCCGCCACGGTCACGCTCGATTGCCCGAGCCGCTCCGCCACCACGTCATCGATCGACCGCTCCTGAAAACCGGCGTTTTCCAGATCGAGAAACAGCTCGCGGGCGAGCACCTCAAGCCGCTCGATCACGTCGGCATGCGTCCGGCACGCCACACCGGCCACGTCATGGTCCCGATCGAGTCGCGCGCCCGGAACGGCTAGCAGCGCCTCGAGGGCGAGGCCGAAGGTCGTGGCGAGGGCCGACTGCAACCCCGGCACCTGACCATTGGGCAGCCGCGTGAGCGCGCGAAGCGTGTCTGGAAGCGGGGGCATGGCGCCAAGCACGTGCAGGCCATCGCGAATCTGCGCGGTGCCCAACTCGCACAGATAGCCGTCGAGGTCTTCGATCAGATGCGCAACGTCGTTGCCGCTCATCTCCGCGAGCGAGACCGGTACGCCTTCGGGCGTCAACTCGTCGTCCCACTCGTGTTTGTGGTCCCCATGATCACGCGCGAGCATCGTGCGCAAGTCGAGATCCGCCTGAAGCTGCGCCTTCTGGATCAGCTCCCAGATCTGCTCCTGGACGATCGGCAGTTTGGAGGGGTCGAGCTTCTCGACGGAGTAGTACTCGTTCACGAGATCGTTCAGCGACGCCAACGGACCGTAGGTGTCGGCATTCGTCATCGCCGGCATCAGGTGATCGACGATGACCGCGTGGGCGCGCCGCTTCGCCTGGCTGCCTTCGCCCGGATCGTTCACGATAAAGGGATAGATGAGCGGGAGATCACCGAGCAGGGCGTCCGGATAGCAGTCGCTCGAGAGCCCCACGCCCTTGCCCGGCAGCCATTCGAGCGTGCCGTGCTTGCCGACGTGGACGATGGCATCGGCGCCCCACCCGCCGTCCTCGACCGGCGTTGCGAGCCAGCGATAGAAGGCCGCATAGTGATGCGTGGGCGGTAGGTCTGGCGTGTGGTAGATCGCGTCGGGGTTCATGCCGTAGCCGCGCGGTGGCTGCAGCGCGACAACGGCCTGTCCGAACGCCATCGCCGCAAACAGATAGTCGCGGTCGTCGCTCCACGGCTCTGTCGTCGGCATCTGCGCACCAACGGCAGCTTTCGACGCAATCTTCTTGTCGACACGGCGGTCCGGACTGCGGAGTGTGTCGCCGTGCTCGGTCGGCACTCCCCACCAGTCCTCCATCCGCTTGCGCGGGGCTGCTGGCAGTCGCGCAAAGTCGGCCCGATATCGACGGCGCGAGAACCGTCGTGCCTGCGCCGGATCCAGCGGGTGCTCAGCGTCGTAGCTGCCTCGGGCGAGAAGCTCGAACATCAGTTCGTCGCTCGAGGCGGGAAGTCCCTCGATCGCGTAGCCGTCGCGTCGCATCGCGCGCAGGAGGGCCAGCAGACTCGCCGGCGCATCCAGGCCGACCGCGTTCCCGACTTGCGACGCTTTCGACGAGGAGTTGGTCAGGACGAACGCCACGCGCATGTCCGGGCGCGGCTGGCGCCGGAGCCGCGCGAGGGAGCGCGCCAGGCCGGCCACGCGCGCGATCCGGTCAGCGTGCGGCGCATACAAGCCAGGGGCGTCCTCAGCGCGATCCTTGAACGACATCGGCACGGACACGATGCGGCCGTCGAACTCTGGAATGGCGACGTTGATGGCCGTGTCCAAGGCCGTCAGCCCGCGATGTGAGACCTCCCAGGCTTCGCGGGGCATGCCGCTCGTAATGGCCTGAATGATCGGAACGCCCAGTCGCTCCAGCGCCGAAGGCCCGCCGTCGCCAACTGGATCGCCGAGCGCGAAGGACAGCGTCGAGATGAGCACATCGACACGGTCCCCGACGATCTGCAATGCCACCGGCCAGCCGTTGTCCCGTACGCGAAGGCTGGAAGTAAACACCGCCAGGGCGTTCAGCCCCTGGTCTTCGAGCGCATCGACCAACTCGTCGATGAAGGCCAGGTTGCCGCTGATGAAATGCGCGCGATAGAAGAGGACCGCGGCCGTCGGCCGAGTCGGGTCGGCACGCAGGCGCCAGTCGTCGAGCGTGGCGTTCTCGACATCGCGAAGGTAGACGCCATGCTCCGGCACGTCAATCGGTGGGACACTGCCGTAGCCGGTGAGCAGCAGGCGATCCGACAAGAACTTGAGGCACTCGCCGACGTTGCGCTCGCCGCCGATCGTCAAATAGAGCCGGACGGCGTCGACGACATCCAGGCTCACCGTGCTCACACGGGCAAAGTCCGCGCGAGGCTCACCCGTGCCGCTCACCACAACGAGATGGGTGTCCCGCTCCAGCGCCCACGCTCGTAGTCGCGAAAACCCAGGAAGACTTTCGAGCTCTCCGTGGAGTCGGATCGCGATCACCCGCGCCGCTGCGAGATCGCCGTCGAGCAGCAGCGACAGTTGCTCTTCGGTCTGCAGTCGCATCAGGGAGATGCCAACGGAGTCGACATCGGCCGGCAAGGTCGATCGCGCGCGTCGAAGCGCCAGGAGGTCCGTGTCGGCGTGCGACAACAGGGCAATGCACGCACGGGCCGTCGCGTCCGGCAGCCCAGTTGCCGCGGGCGGCGTCGTTTTGGGGCGCGTGTCCCAATCGTAGTAGTTGAAGACATACTCCGTCAGCTCCGACGGCGGCGCAACGAATCGATCGGCGCGGACCATCGTCTCGATGTAGTCGAAGATCAGCCGGACATGCCACGGCGTGTTCACTGAGTGAAACCAGACGGCCCTGCCGTCGAACACCAGGCTGGCGACGTTCGCCAGCGCGCAGGGGCCAAGGCACCCGGCCTTGGTCAGGTGGACGACGTTCCGCAGCTTGCGCCGCAACCACTCCTCCTTGAACGTCTCCGCAGGAACCACCGCATAGCCACGCTCAGTCCGGCCGCAACAGCAACCGGTCAAGCAGTACGACAGGTGTGCCCGGCGCTGAACGATGTTGATCGCTCGACCGTCGGCCCGAACCACACGCTGTCGATGCATCGTGCTCATTGTCTGGGTCCGTCGCTCACGACGCTGATCGCTGCCGCAGCACCCAGACCAGGTAGGGGCCGCCGAGAATGGCCATCACAGCCCCGGCCGGCACCTCTGACGGGGCGAGGACGACCCGACCAATCGCGTCACAACTGGCCAGCAGGACGCCTCCGCCGAGGAACGCGCACGGCATGAGCACGCGGTGATCCGCGCCGATCCGCGTGCGAACCAGGTGGGGCACGACGAGGCCGACGAATCCAATGGGACCGGTCAACGCGACGGTTGCCGCGGTCAACAATGAACCTGCTCCATAGCCGCTCACTGTCAGGTGCGTCAGACGCGCGCCACGAGTCGCCGCCCACGATGGATCCACCGCCATCAGGTTCCACTCTTTGGCTTGACGCATGATCACCACCGCGGCGAGCGTGACCGCCGCGATGAAGTAGCCGAGCGCGGTGTAGTCCGTGGAGTCCACGCTGCCAATCAGCCACCGGGAAATCGAGAAGGACTGCGCCGTACCGACGAGACCGTAGATGACGATGATGATCGCGGAACACACGCTGTTGGCGGCGAGGCCGGACAGGAGGAGGCTGAACGACGAGACGCGCCGCTGCTGAAGGGCGGCGCCGACGACAAGCGCCATCACGGTCGCCGCACCCACGAGTGCCGCCACCCAGATAGCCGGGACGCCGACGACCTGCTGCCAGCCAAGCCAGATCGCGACGACCGCGCCCAAGGACGCGCCCGCGGAGATCCCAAGCGTGTACGGGGTCGCGAGCGCGTCTCGAAGCAGCGCCTGAAAGAGTGTGCCCGCGAGCGCCAGCGCCCCGCCCGCAAACAGACCAAGCAGCGTGCGCGACACGCGCAATTGCACGAGGATCGACCAGTCGGGTTCCTGACGCCAGCGCACGCGCTCGAGGCTCAGCTCGAACGGACCGACGAACGGCAGCAGCAGTGCGGCCACGCAAAAGGTCGCCGCGAACAGGGCCACCCACCGACTCGCGTGGCGCGGCGTGCTCATCATGAGTACGACACCCAGGGCCGGCCAGACGGCGTCGTTGACAACGTCAGACGCGGCGAGAACAGGGCCAGCCAGTCCGGCGTGTGTGCAGCATCTTCAACCGGCGCATCGAGCGCCACGCGTCCGTGCGCCAGCACGATGATGCGCGTCGCGTATGTCAACGCCAGATTCAGGTCATGCGTCACGGCGAGGCACGCGGCACCTCGCTCGCTTTCCTCACGCAGGAGTGAAAAGCAGTGCAACTGCTGATCGATGTCGAGATGCGTCGACGGCTCGTCGAGAAGCAGCACCTGCGGCGCCTGCGCGAAACACGCGGCCAGGAGCACGCGCTGCCGCTCGCCGCCGCTCAGCGTCTGCATCAGTCGGTCACGAAGGTCCCAACAGTCGGTCCGTCGCATCGCGCGTTCGACCGCCAGGCGGTCCTCTTCAGACTCGAACCACCGATCCGTGTGCGGGTACCGTCCCATCAGCACGAGCTCACCGGCGAGGAACGGCAGGTCCGGTCGAACCGCCTGCGGCAGGTGCGCGACGAGCCGGGCACGCGCGCGGGGATCCCATGTGGCGACGGGGCGATCGTTGAGTCGCACCTCGCCGCCACTCGACCGCCGGAGCCCGGCGACGATATCGAGCAGGGTGCTCTTGCCCGCGCCATTACGTCCCATCACGACCGCGACTTCCCCTTCACGAACGTCGAACGTGACGCCCGACAGCACCGTCCGGTCGCCCACGCGCCAGGCCACGTCCTCGATCTGCAGCCGGATACTCATCGATCGGGTTCCCGACGCAGCAGCGCCGCCACCCATTCGGCGGCCTCGACGACGCGTGGTCCCGGCACGACGAGCGCGTCCGTCGTGGCTGCGTAGAGTCGTTTCGTCTTCACCGCGGTGAGCAAGCCGTAGGCGGCCCACAGGCGCTCATTGATCGGCTCACGCTGCCGACGCTCGACTTCGGTCTCGCCCATGTCGACGGTGTCCACGATCACGTCCGGATCGAGGCGCAGGACGGTCTCCATCGAGATCCTCGGGTACTCGGGCTGGCCTTTGATGTTCAGCACGTTTGTGCCGCCCGCGATCTCGATCAAGTCGTTCAGATACGACCCAGGGCCGACGGCCACGAGGTCCGTGAGCGTGCCCGGACGTCGGCCGATGATGAACAGCACCCGTCGACGCGGCGCGGCTGCGCCAGCACGACGAACGGCATCCAGACGCCGCTCGACATTGCTGACGAGCGTCTCCGCTCGGTCTGGCACGCCGGCCGCCGCCGCAATCTGCCGAATCGACGAGAACACGCTCGCGAGCGTGCCGCGCTCGACCACCACGAACGGGACGCGGAGCGACGTGAGCCGTCGGTCGAGCCCAGTGGACACCTCATGGACGACCACCAAGTCCGGTCGGAGTCCGGCGATCAGCTCAGCCTCCGGCTTCAGAAACGTGCCGACCTTCGGGAGCTTTACGACTTCCGGAGGAAAGCGACAGAACGTCGATACCCCGACGACGCGGTCAGCGAGGCCCAAGGCAAACAGCGTTTCCGTGATGCTGGGCGACGTGGAGACGATCCGGGCCGGAACTGTGCCCTGCAGCGCGCTCCCTGCGACGCTTGCCCACAGAACGAGCAGCCCGACTGCCGCGCGACGGATGAGAAGCTTCACCGACGTCACCCGATTGCCGGCAGCGGACATTGGGCAGCGACCTCGATATCTGCCGGCATGGGCTCGGCGAGGAACTTCGCTCGCAGCCGATAGTAGGTCTCGAGACGCGACCAATCGGGCACACCCAGCACTTGGTGGCCGTCACCGATGTGTGGATTCGGCAGAAACACGGTGGTCATCTGCTCGCCGTAGCCGTTCCACATGCGCAGGCCCCACGAGCGTCCGCCCGCGCAGCCCTTGCCGCGCCGCTCAAAGAACGCCACCTTCGCGACCGGGCGCTTCTGCCGCAACTCGTCTGAGCCGTTGCCCTTGTGGGGTCCGATGCACAGATGAAAGTGCCACGGCCCCAGGTCGATCGTGAGGTAGCCATCCGAATAGCGAATCTCCGGCGCGTTCTGGAACGCGATCTCGAACACCGCGCCTTCGATGCACGGTCCGACGACCACCGAGCGCCAGTGGGTACCAAACAGTTCCTGCGCCAGGTCGCGCATCGTGTCTTCTGCCGGTGGAAAGTACGTGTAGGCCGTGACGGCGTCGTCGGGATGCCGTTCGATCTCGTCGAAGCGTGGACTCGTTGTTGTTGTCATCATTAACCTCCCGTTGTCGTCACCACGCACGCGAGAAACGATTGCCCGCCTTGCCGGTCGCCTCACGCAGCGAGCCGCTGACGCCAGCGTCGTGCTCGAGCTTGCGACCGAACAACCACAACAGATCCGACAGTCGGTTGATGTACGCGAGCATCGCCGGCTGAACGACGGCGCCCGCTTCCTGCAGCCGCACGAGGGCGCGCTCGGCGCGGCGGCAAATCGTCCGCGCCATGTCGAACGCGGCAGCGGCCCGGTGTTCGCCAGGGATGGACCAGTCCGCCAGCATCCCGTCGATCGCTTCGATCCGATGGACTTCGATGGTGAGTCCATCGACAAGCGCGGGATCAATCACGATTTGCGGCTTCGGGCTCTCAGAGGGGGTCGCCAACGAGGAGCCGATCTTGAACAGGTCCTGCTGCACACTCTTCGTGAATGCCGCGACCTCGACGTCGTCGCAGATCGATCGCGCGAACCCCAGTGTCGAATTCAACTCGTCGATCGTCCCGTAGGTCTCGACGCGCGCGGAGGCCTTCGACACGCGCACGCCGCCCGCAAGACTGGTCTCTCCACCGTCCCCTCGTGTCGTGCTGATACTTCTCATGTCACTGTTCTCCTTCCTCGTAAAAACGCCGCGAGTGACGCGAAGTCCGCGCCGTCACACTCGCCACCGTCGGCGGACACACGCCATCCCGACGCGTGGGCGTCGACGGACAGCTCACATTGTTCGGACGCCGCGGCCACTACGGCGTATCCCTCGCGTTCGAGCACGGCCTTGACCATCGCTGCGCGAAGACCGGCGCCCCGCACGACCGCTGCGCCGCGGTCGCCGGTGAGCCACCGGAAACTGCGTTCCTCGGCATGAAAGCGGATCTGGCGACCTTCAAAGGCCTGCGCGATACCACCGGCCATGACCACGTCCTCAGGAGCGCCAGTCAGCAGTTCGCCGCCAGGCATGACGAGCCACACGACGTCGGCCATTCGCAGCGCGAGTTCGAGGTCGTGCGTCGACACCACGACGGCAAGGTGTCCATCACGTGTCAACTGGCGAAGCAGGCCCATCAACTCCACGCGTGACGGCACGTCGAGAAAGACGGTCGGCTCGTCGAGCACGAGCAGCCCTGGCTCCTGCGCGAGCGCGCGCGCAATCATCACGCGCTGCCGCTCGCCATCGGACAAGCGACTGAAGTCACGCTCGGCGAGGTGCCGCGCGCCGACGGCGTCGATCGCCCAGTCGACCACGCGGCGGTCCGCGTCGTTCAGCCGGCCGAACCACCCTGAATGTGGATAGCGCCCGAGCTCGACGATCCGGCGCGCCGGCAAGGCTTCGACCGCGACGCGCTCGGTGAGCACGACGCCCAGACGACGAGCCAGCTCGGCGTGAGTGATCGAGCCAAGTTCGGCACCGCCCAGTTCAACCGTGCCCCAGAGTGCGGGTTGCATCTTCGCGAGCGTGCGCAGCAACGTCGATTTCCCAATGCCATTCGGGCCGAGCAGGCACACGAGCTCTCCGGCGTGCACCGCCAGATTGACGTGCTCGAGCACCGCGCGCCGCGTGCGGCGCGTCCGATAACCGACCGCCAGGTCGCGCGTACGGAGTGCGACGTGCGCCGGAGCGTCGACGAGCGGCGCGGCATGTGCCGTCATCCCGCGAATGCTCCCCGGCGACTGCGCAACAACACGGCGACGACGACCGGCGCTCCCATGAGCGACGTCACCGCGTTCAGCGGCAGCACGCCTGCGCTGCCGGGTAACAGAGACACGATCTGCGCCACGAGCGCGACCGCGCTTCCCATCAGTACGACGGCCGGTACGAGCACGCGATGGTCCGAGGTGCCGAGCAGGCCGCGACACAAGTGCGGCACGGCGATGCCGAGAAACGAGATCGGCCCGCAGAATGCAGTCACGACCGCCCCGAGCACCGACGCGCCGAACATCGTCAGGAGCCGCGCCCGTCTCACCGCCACTCCCATCGATCGGGCGTAGTTCTCGCCAAGCAGCAAGGCGTTGAGCTGCTTGGTCGTCGTCGATGCGATCAGCACGCCGACACAGGTCAGCGGTGCGAAAAGACGCAGCCGCTGCCACGTCACGCCCGAGAACGATCCAAATCCCCACTGCGCCCACTGCTGCAACCGCTCGGGCTGGCTGGCGCCGACCAGGACGGTCACCATGGCCGAGACGGCATATCCGAACATCAGGCCGAGAATCAGCACCGTGGTCGGATTGGGAATCCGTGTGGAGACCAACAGCACCAGGCCAAGGACCAGCGCGGCGCCGACAATGGCTGCCGCGGTGATCAGCGCGTCCCCGCGCACGCCCATCGCGGCACCGAAGGCCGCCGCCGCGCCATAGCCCGTGCCGAGGACGACCAACGCCACACCCAGACTGGCGCCAGATGAGATACCCAGCGCGAACGGGTCAGCCAGCGGATTCCTGAACAGCGTCTGCATTTGCAAACCGGCAATGCCGAGCGATGCGCCGGCGAGCATCGCGGTGAGCGAACGGGGCAGGCGAATCGTCTCCACCACGATCACGGCGGCGTCGCGCTCGCGTGAGATTCCGATTAGCGCCTCGACCACGCGCCGCAATGGCACGGACGTCGACCCCAGCACGAGCGACAGAAGGAACACCAATCCCAACAGGAGGACCAATCCCACGAGGATCGCCACCTCACGCGGGCGTTGCCCCACGGTCAATCCGAGATCCGATCGCGCATCAGTTGTGATCGAACCGAACGGCAGGGGAGAGGCGAGTCTCTTCATGCTTCTACCGCTCGTGCACGGGCATGTACCACTCGAACGCCTGGTCTGGTGCGAGTTGCGGATGAAAGATCTTGACGAGATCGGCCAGCACGAGATCCGGGCGGGTGATGCTCCGCGACCAGTAGTCGTTGCCTCCGGTCGGCGTGACTCGGCGCTCGTAGACCCACACCCGTCCCTGCCGATACGCCTTGAACTCCGCGTACCGGGGCTCGTCCTCCAGCATGGCGACCAGACTCGTCCAACCGCCACCGTTGATCCACACGTCAGCGTTGGCGGCCCGCTGAATCTGCGCCTCGAAGTCGACCGACGCGGAACCGACGGCCGTGTTGCCCGCCCACGCGTAGCGGCCTCCCGCGTCCTTGATCAGGGCGGCGACGTACGAGCGACCGCCAGCGATCGTGAACGTACCGCGCGTGCTTCGGCCGGTCATCACCAGCGGCCGGGCGACTTCCGCTACTGCCGTCGCGCGCGCGCTGAGGGCACGATATCGAGTCTTCATCGCGCCGTACGTCGTCTGCGCCTTGCGCTCCTCATTCAGAAAGAGCGCCATGTACTTCAGCCACTCGGCGCGCGCGAGCGCCGTCGGTTCGAGCCATTCGGTGTTGGCGACCACGGGCACACCCGCACTGCGAATCACCGCCAAGGACGCGCTGAACGCCCCACCGGTCATGAGGACCGACGGACGACTGACCACCACCAACTCCGCATCGACGACGGAGGCCGCGGCGAACTCGCGTACGAGCCCGGTCGCCGCCCGCTTCACGATCTCATCGCCCATCAGGTCCTTCAGGCGTGACACGCCCGTCAGGACGTCAAGACGTCCAAGATCAACAAGCAGCGGCAGATGCGTGGTCGACGAGGAAAACAACGACGCCACCGGCACCATCACGACCTGTGCCCCGGACGGCTGGCCTTCCAGCTTCGGTACGGGCGTACCGCATTGCACAAGGACGTAGCGCTCAGGTGGTCCCCCCGCGTACGCCTCCCTCACGGTGACGATCTTGTAGGAGCGCCGGTACTCCACGCTGAAGTTGGCGGCGTCCTCGATCGCGACCTTGTCCGGAAAGTAGTCGGCGGTCGAGTCGAACCTCTCGACGCACCCCTTTGTGATGTTTATGGCGGCGCGGCTCTCAGGTCTCTGTGCAGCCGCGATCACACTGCACGAGACAATCACGCCGATGCACGCACACCACATCCGACGCATCGTTGTCGCAGTCGTATCGGCGACTCGGGCCATCGCTAGAAGCCCAGTCGGTACGACAGCTTGAACGACCCGCCTTGCAGCGGAAAGCCCACCTTCTCGTAGTAGAACGCGTCGAACAGGTTGTTGATCGCGACGACGACCGAATGCTGTCGCGCGAGGCGGTACGTCACGCTCGCGTCAACGACCATGAAGTTGTCGTAGTCGATAATCGGGAAGCCGGGAGCGTTGAAGTCGTTGTCCTTGCGGCCTTGCACGTAGCGGCCGGACACGCGCGTGCGGAGCCGTCCGAAGTCCACGTCCATACCGGCGCGCACGGTGTTCAGAGCGACGTTGAGAATGTCCTGCTCCGCACCGCTCGTGAGCCGCTCCTTGCGTGTGAAGTAGTGAGTGGCGTTGGCGAACACGCCCACGCGGCTCCCGATCCGCTGTTCTACTTCCAGTTCCAGGCCGCTGATGTGCGCATCCAGGCCATTCGACACGGAGACGATGATCGGATCCGGTGCCGGCGGATTGCTGATAATGACATTCGAGATAAAGCGGTCTTTCACCACCGTCCGAAAGACCGTGACATCGAACCGCGTGGTGGGCGAGGTCCACTCGGCGCCCACGTCGAACGAGGTACTGCGCTCAGGGTTCAGGTCGGGATTGCCTTGCGAAATCTGCGTGCGCCCGCCGACGATCGTCGTCGTGAATCCTGTCAACATCAACGCTTCTGCCGGGATGAACGCGCGCCCCACCGTGAAGTGCCCGCGCAGGCCCTTGACCAGTTCGTGCTTGATGCCGAGGCTGGGATTGAACACCGTGAAGGTGGTCTCAGAAGGCGTGAAGTTG
>JBEBGB010001326.1:0-1053 GCA_040081675.1 Vicinamibacterales bacterium | reverse complement strand
GCCTTCCCAGCCTGGCAGGAACAAGCGTGCCGGATAGCCTTGCTCGGGCCGAATCGGCTCGCCGTTCTGGCCGTACGCGATGAACGCGTCCTGGAGTGCTTTCTCTGTCGGAATGCTGCGCGTCAGCTTGGCGGCGTCCATGCCTTCGGCCAGGAACCAGGTGGCCTTCGGGCTCACACCCACTTCCTTGAAGATGGTCGCCAGCGACACGCCCGTCCACTCGCTCGTGCTTGTCAGTCCGGCCAGCTGACCAGGCGTTGTCTCTGGTCCTGCTGTGCGTCCGAGGTTGCCCGAGCACTCGATGAAGTGGACGCGCGAGAGGGAAGGGAAGCGCTTCAGGTCACCGAGCGTGAACACCATTGGCCGCTCGACCATGCCGTGAATCAGCAGCGAGTAGCGCTGTGGGTCGATGTCGGGAACGCCGCCGTGATGCCGCTCGAAGTGCAGGTCGGCCGGCGTGATGATGCCCATCAGATCCTGGTGAGGCGTTCCCGATGCGGTTGCACCGCGCGCCACGCGCTGCAGGGGCTCGGTCTGAGCTCGCTGTCCCAGCGACCGCGCGTTGCGGCCGCGGACCCGTGTCGGATCGGCGGGAGTTTGCGCGCCTTGCGCGCGGCCAGTAGCGCCCGCAGCGACGGCGGCAGCAGCGCTGGCGAGCAGATCGCGTCGAGATATCGTCATGGTGTGAGCCTCCGCAGACGACGAGAGTATACGCGCCGAGTCGACGCCCGTCTCGCGTCGGCAAGAACGCGTCGAAGCCTTGCCGAAGGCGGGCGAAGTCTCGCCGAAGCCTTGGCGAAGGCGGATCAGAACCGCAGCAAGCGCGTGGCCTTCAAGGCCAGGGTGCGATTGAGCACCGCCGTGCCTGGACGCGATGTGTCCCGACCGTCGCTGTACACCACGAACAGTTCGCTGCCTGGCAGATACTCCCAGCGGAGGCGCACACTCGACGATAGTGTCTTTGCGTCAACGTTGAACTGAATGAGGCTGCTCACGAACAAGTGCGTCGACGGCGTGTACGTGAAGCGATTCGCCACCAGCCGTGCATCGAAG
>JBEBGB010001325.1:0-1054 GCA_040081675.1 Vicinamibacterales bacterium | reverse complement strand
GCGGACGGCATTCGCGGACGCATTGGGGCGCCCGGCTCCGGCGCGCCCATCGCGTTGGTCACGCTCGACCAGGCGGCAATCAGTTCCGAAGGTCGATCCAGCGCGGCGCTCAGAAACGAACGCGGCGTCCAGGCCATCGTCGCCGTCACCGAGGGTGGCGAACCTGGTCTGTGTCCGTCGAATGCGCTGTCGTTCGTCAAACCGTACGGTGTGCCGGTTGTGCAGGTGTCGTCGACGGCGAAGGAATGGCTGACGGAACTCTCGCGCTCGGGCACCACCGTGCGCTTGCTGGCGCACGCCACGCGAACCAAGACCACCGCTGAAAACATCGTCGCGTCAGTTCGTGGACGGCGTCCTGACCTCTCGCCGGTCGTCGTCATGACGCCCCGAAGCGGCTGGTGGCAGTGCGTGTCGGAACGCGGCGGGGGGCTTGCATGCTGGCTCGAGATCATGCAAGCCGTCGCAGAGGCGCGCCCGGACCGCACGGTGCGCTTCCTCGCGTCGAGCGGCCACGAACTCGGTCACCTGGGCCTCGACTCGTTTCTCCACGAAGAACCCGCGCTCATCAAAGGTGCCTCGGCGTGGCTTCACCTTGGTGCCAACATCGGCGCGGCAGGTGGACGCTTGCGCCTGCAAGCCTCGGACGATGACCTCGAGGCGCTGGCTGTCAGCGCGATGGCGAAGGCCGAGGCTCGCGTCGATGGACGTGTGCCCCGGGGCACCGTGCCGGGCGGCGAGGCCAGGAACATTCACGTGGGTGGCGGTCGCTACGTCTCGATGCTCGGCACGGGTCGGTACTTCCACAATCCGCTGGACCTATGGCCGCACGCGGTGGACCTGGATGCCATTACGAAGTACGCAGAGGCGGCCACCGAGCTCACGCTTTCGCTCGCACGAGCATAGCGTCGTGTCCCAGGCACACTGTCAGCTGACTTCAGCCACCCTCTCGACGACGCCGCCTCGCAGGCAAAACGACTCGAGCGTGTCTTGAATCCGAGACGCCTCTTGAATTCCTTCGAGCCACTCCGGCTCCAGCAGCCTGAGTACCTGCACG
>JBEBGB010000447.1:0-4448 GCA_040081675.1 Vicinamibacterales bacterium | reverse complement strand
CTTTGAAGACCGTACGCGCTGAAGCGTGGCCGGCCGGTCAGACCGAGCGAACCGGCGACCTCGCCAGCCGTGCTCTGGAGGCCGGCGGAGAGCGAGATGACGTCGGCCAACGTCTTGCTGCCAGGCAGTTCCGTGATGAGCAGGTCGCTGCTGATAGTCGTGCCGCCGCGCGTCGTCGTGAGGTCGACGACGGGGCTCGCGCCGCTGACGGTGATGACCTCGGCGAGCGATCCAATCTTCATCTGGGCGTTGACACGCGCGGCGAAGCCGACGGCCAGGTCGAGGCCTTCGCGCCGAAAGGCCTGGAACCCGGCCAGGTCGAAAGAGATCTGGTAGGTGCCACGCGGCAGGTCGAGAAGGCGGTAGCGGCCTTCGCTGTCGGTGACAGTTGAAACCTGCTTGATCTGGAGTGCGGGACTGGAGGCAGTGACCGCCACGCCAGGCAACGCGCCACCGGAGTCGTCAGTGACGACGCCGTCGATGCTCCCCGAACTCAAGTTCTGCGCAAAGGCGGGATCGATCCCGGCGCCGTGAAGGACCAGGACCAGAAATACCACCTGAAGAACGTTCACGCGGCGCAATCGGCTTCGAACGCTGGCTGCCATCCCACAACCTCCTTCTTGCCATAGCGTCTCGGAATAGACGGCGACGGCAAGGCGGAGCGGAGTATGCCTCCGTTTGTTGGAGCTGCAACCGTAAATCGACCGAAGGCCGAGTATGAAATCAGGTGCTATTCGCCGGGATGGATCGCGCGCGGAAGGGTCGCGACCATATCAATAGGGCACGTCGATCAGCCGATCGCTCGTGCGCATGTCTTCGTTGATGAGCGCGAGCAGTGCTGTCGCAACGGGCCCTGGCCGGCCGTCACCAATCGGGCGACCGTCCCACTCGATGACCGGAGCCACCTTGACCGAGCTTCCGATGAGCATCATTTCGCGAGCGGCTCGTGCGTCACCGACCGGGATGTCGCAGACCTCGACACCGGTGATGACACCGCTCGGAACCAGCGACGGTGCCAGCTCCAGCAACCGCAGCGATGTGCATCCCGAGAGAATCGCGTCGAACTTCGGGTGCCGCAGCACGCCCTCGGCGGTCACGAACGCTACGTTCATGTTCGAGGCTTCGCCAACATTGCCCACCGAGTCGACGAACACGCCGTTGTCGAGCCCGGCCGCCTTCGCTTCCATCTGCATGAGGACGTTTGGCAGGTAGTTGGTCGACTTCGTGACGGCGTACAGCGGCGGCTTGATCGGAAAGGTCGTCGTCATCACGCGCAGGCCTTCGGTGTACCAACGCGTGGGGTAAGAAAGGCCGGCAAACACCATGACGAAGAAGCCGGGCTGCGAGCCGGCTGCGGGGCTCAACTCCAAACTCCCCGGCCCCGACGACAGCCAGTACCGAATGGCGCCGTCACGGCAGCCGCTGGCGGCCGTGGTTCTCACGATAATGTCGCGCATCTCGCCGCGGGTGCGACCGAGTGCGAGCTTCGAGTGCTCGGCCGACCGCACGAAGCGGTCGAGGTGTGCCTCGAGATCGTAGATGCGCCCTTCGACGATGTTCGCCGTGTCGAAGATCCCGTGACCGCGGTGAACCATGTGATCATCGAACGGAATCACCATGAGCGCGGGATCGGTCACGACTCCACCGAGCTGGCTCGAGTAGAACGCAGAGAAGTTGACCGGTTGCCGCGTCCGAAGGGCGCGGAGAGCGTCGAGAACGTTCTCGGTCGAGAGAATGGAAAGTCGACTGGTCACTAGATGGCCTTCCTCAGAAGATCCTGAATCCCAGACGCATGCCGAACGAGGGTGTCAACGTCTGTCGGTCGTCAAAGCGAACTCCCTGATCACTAGCGTCGACGACTCCGAACCGTATTCTCCGCGCACCAGCGAGCCACTCGAGATTAATCCCACCCTTGACGAGCCGCTTCTTGATCGAGAGGGACACTTCCGGATACAGCATGGCTGAATTTGCACCGATATCCGCCGGCTCCGCGAGCGGTTTCCACACGCCCGCGTTCCTCATCGGAAAGACGTGCGTCGAGTCCAGCCCTCCGTCCTCCCGCGTCGTCACGACGGTGCTGTCCAGCGTCGTGCCGGGAATGCCGTACAAGATCGCGAAAGAAGGACTGATGGACCACGTCCTCTGACCGGGAATATTGAAGCTTCGATAGACGCGCAGGGTCAAATAGGTGCCTTCATCCCATCGTTGAACGCCCTTGGTTTCCCCAAAGGCGGTGAAACCGTAGAACGCCTCGCGCCGCACACCGAACGAGAAGCCGGACGCCACGACTTTGTGTGTCTTGAACCCCTTCTCGAGTTCGACTTCGAAGCCCGGCCAGCCGATCCCGACATTGTTGTACGCGCCTCTGACGTTCGCTTCGGTGAAGTCGATGCGAACGTTGAGCCGACCATCGGCATGGGCGAATTGCGGGAACAGACACACGAACGCCGCCAGCACGATCGATCGCATCATCATTGTTCTCCCGCGAGCACCCTGAAGAGCGGGCGTTCGACGACGTCGCCGCTTTCGACATGGTCAAGGAGACCGAAACCGTTGTCGCCAGCGGCCGCGTCACCGCCCCACAAGGCATACCAGCAGATCATTTCGGGATGAACGACGTTGAACAGTCGAGGATAGAACTCCTGCACCCAGGCGATCTGGCTGGCTGGATTCGAGCTCCCAGTCTCCGTCACCCAGATGCGCTTGCCGGCCAACCGTGCCGCGTACTTGTCGAGGACCGTCGCGTAGCTGCTCAGCGCAGGATGGCTGTAGACGTTGAGCGTGACGACAACATCCATGTCGAGCAGCCCAAATTTGAAAAGGGACTCCAGCTCCGACGCGCCACTCAGGCCCGTGCCGAAGGTCGAGGCGCCCGCCAGCATGACGCCGGGGTAGCGGCTCTTCACGTAGCCGTACAGATTCGAGAACTTCGACATGTAGTAGGCCGGCGTGACCGTGACCGGATTGACGTTCGGATCCGGATTGCTGATCTCGTTGCCGATCTGCCAGATGTCGGTCGGGTACATCGCGTAGATCCGGTCGAAGGCCGATTCCCACCCGGCGCTTTCAAGATCCTTCACCGCGATGATCGACATCGTCCTCAGACCCATCCGACGCGCTTCGCGGTGATACTCCACGCCGCTGCCGTTCAGGTGCGCGTCGAGGCGGATCCACAGCATCTTTCCCGCCCGTTGCAGTTTGCTCACCGCGTCCATCTGTGCCTTGAACGGCGTGCCACCTGGATTGTGGACGACCGCGCAGGGCGCCCAGGCGCTCGTGCCCTGATCCGCGACGGCAGCACCTGTTGGCGTGGTCGGATTGGTGAGACGGTTACACCCGGCGTACAGGAACAAGACAGCAACTCCGAGGCTCAGAACGAGCCCCGTCTTGGCAGCCCTCGGCTCTTCGGCAGCAAACGGCCACCAGTGTGAGCGGAGGAGGACCGCGAACTGCGTGAGAACGGACTGTCGAGTTTTCATTCGGGGAGTAGTCGTCTGTCGCCCAGCGGAGCGACACGCCGACATGCGGTGACGCGGGCTGCACGATTGCTGCCACCGAACGGCGTCGCGGCGTGCGACGGAGGACGACCGCAAATATCCGGGCGGTGTTCCACCCGTGACACGCTACATGGGCAGGTCGCCGGGCAAGCCCCACTGGATCGACGTCCACGTCTGGTAGCCATAGTCTCCGACAGAGAACCGGAGGTACCACATCCCTTCGCTCGGTCGCCAGACGACCAGGTCGGCTTTGCCGTCGTTATCGATGTCGGCGACAACCGGTTGATCTCCTGCAAGTCCCCACTGGAACGAGGTCCACGTGGCGTAGCTGTAGTTGCTCGATGAGAACCGAACGTACCACGTCCCGTTGGTGGGGCGATAGATGACGAGATCGGTCTTTCCGTCGCCATCGACATCGGCGGCTACGGGTGTGTCGCCGGGCCGGCCCCACTGATACGACGTCCGGGTGGCGTAGCTGAAGTTGCTGGACGAGAAGCGCACGTACCAAGTGCCCTCGGTCGGTCGCCACACCACAAGGTCGCTCTTCCGGTGAATGAGGGCTTTGGATTGGCGGTCACCGTAGTTGGGAAAGGCATACAACGGCGTGTGAATACCCTCCGGTGTGAGCCTGTACACACTCCCGCCATCGCAGCTCGGCACTGAGGTCCCGTAGAAGTTGCCATCGGTGGCCTGGATGATGTTCGAGTCTGGCGGACCGTCACTGCACGCCGTGAAAGAGTGCAGGATCGTGACCGTGCCCTCGGCGGTCATCTTGAACACCGTGCCCAGCGTGAAGGCACCGCCGGCAGACGTCGTACCGTAGATGTTGCCGTCGCTGGCCTGAAGAAGCGCTGCCTGCGGCGTGGCGCCGTCATTTGGCCAACCAGCGAATGAGTGGAGGACGGTCACGGTTCCGTCTGGCGACATCCTGACGATGGTTCCGAGGTTGTT
>JBEBGB010001324.1:0-1055 GCA_040081675.1 Vicinamibacterales bacterium | reverse complement strand
TTCGACCACAGGTAGCTATAGGCCGGCGTGCCGCCCGATACCGTCAGGTTGATCGAACCGTTGGCGTTGCCGCAGGTGGAATTTACCGTCGTGGTGCTCAGGACCAGTGCCGGTGGTTGCGTGATGGTTGCGCTCGTGGTTTTGGTACAACCGTTCGCATCCGTGACAGTCACCGTGTAGGTGCCAGCAGTCAGGCCACTCAGGTCTTCCGAGGTCTGGCCGTTTGACCACAAGTAGGTCTTCGTACCTGTGCCGCCTGTGGCGGTCAGGTTGATGACGCCCGTTGAAGCGCCGTTGCACAAGACGTTGGTTACTACCGTGCTCAAGGCAATAGCCGTCGGTTGAGTGACCGTGGCGCTTGTCGTTTTCGTACAGCCGTTCGCGTCGGTTACCGTTACCGTGTAGGTGCCCGCGGCGATGTCCGCCAGATCTTCGGTTGTTTGGCCCGAGGACCACAGGTAACTAAATGGCGTCGTGCCGCCCGATACCGTCAGGTTGATCGAGCCGTTCGTGCCGCCGTTACAGGAAACATTGGTTACCGTCGTGGCCAGTGCCAGTGCCGGCGGTTGCGTCACGGTGGCACTTGTTGTTTTGGTGCAACCGTTTGCATCCGTGACCGTCACCGTGTAGGTGCCAGCGGCGATATTTGATAAATCTTCTGTTGTCGCACTGTTTGACCAGTTGTAGCTAAACGGCGTGGTGCCGCCTGCTACCGTCAGGTTAATCGCACCTGTCGAAGCGCCGTTGCACAGCACATTTGTTACAACTGTCGTCAGCGCCAGCGCCGGCGGTTGTGTCACGGTGGCGCTCGTTGTTTTGGTACAACCGTTCGCATCCGTGACCGTCACCGTGTACGTGCCGGCGGCGATATTCGTCAAATCTTCCGTCGTTTGACCGGAGGACCACAGGTAAGTCTTCGTTCCTGTTCCGCCCGTGGCGGTCAGGTTGATGGCGCCCGTGGACGCGCCGTTGCAGAGTACGTTGGTTACCACCGTGCTCAAGGCAATTGCCGGCGGTTCCGTTACCGTCGCGCTCATCGTCGCGGTACAGTTGTT
>JBEBGB010000446.1:0-4455 GCA_040081675.1 Vicinamibacterales bacterium | reverse complement strand
GGCAAAGTCCGGAATGCCGGGAACGGCAGGTAGGGCAGGGCAGGTGGGGCACGCCCCGCTGAGAAAAACGCGCGCGATGCAGTGTGAGCGTCAGCTCCACGCCCAGGGCCCAGAGCCTAGCGCCGATAGCCTCTCGAGATCCTACGGCGTCGTGCGCAGGGGCTTCAGCACCTGGAAGTCGTCTGTGCGCGTGAGTTGGCGCAGCGCGGTCTGCAGCGTTTCCGGAGGCACAACCAGTTTGCGGAGCTCGAGATCGAGCCATCCGCCAGCGCTGGTCACCCGCGCGGCGAGTTCGCCGTCAACCCGCCAGAACTCGTTGCGGATGATGAACCGGGCGCCGTCATCCGACAGTCCCGCTGCGGCGATGGTGACGCGGATCTCTTCGAGCAACCGAAGCTCTCTGAAGTATTCGATTTCGTCTTTGCGGACGACGGGGCCGATACCGAGGCGGAGAAATTCGTCGATGGGCAGGCCGTGCTCGGCGAAGAACATGAAACGGAGGTCGGCCGACTTGTCGAGGAACGCGGTGTTCCTCATGTGGGCATTGAAGTCCATGTCGCCCCACGTGGCGAGCATGCGTTTCTCGAACATGTGTCGGACGGTACTCCGGTGGGGACCGACGCGCAACTCGTGCGGCTGATGACGCGTCAAAGACCCGTCTGGTCTCTGCGGACAGAAGTGGCTGTCGCACGATGAGGCGAGCCTGGTTGACTCGCCTCATCACCTTGTTTCCTTACTGACGACCGCCCGGTCCACCGCGCCCGCCGCGTCCGCCAATGACCGGTTCCTCGGCGTTGCCGCGGCCCCGTGCTGGCGGCGCCCAGCCGTCCATCGACGGTCCGTTCTGCACGAATCGCGTGTCCGCACTCAGCGGATTGCCCGTGAGGTACTGCTGGCCCGCGTTGCCCCAGAACTTGCCGGCACGTAGCGTCGCATTACGGCTGATGGTCAGGAGGCTCTGATAGCGAGGGTCGGTCTGCGACCATCCGGAAAATCGCGCGAGATCGTTGTTGCCCTGAATGACCACGTCGATACCAAACGTGGCCGCGATCTCGTCGGCGTTGATGATGCCGTCCAGCGTTTCGAGCATGACGACGACGAGCATGTTGTCGTTGAAGGTGTTCTGATAGCCGCCGGGTGCGTTCGCCCAGACCGAGCCTGCCTGTCCCGCACCCGAGCTCCGACGTCCAAAGGGTGGGAACCGAGAATATCGCGCGGCTTCGAGCGCCTGATGACCGTCTCGGATCGTCGGGAAGATGAGGCCGATGGCGCCAAGGTCCGTCGCCTTCTGAATGCTTGATTCGTTCTGATCCGGCATCCGGATCATCGGAGCGGCTCCGTCGGGTCCCGGGCACGCCGCGATCATCTTCGCGACCTCGTCCCACGACATCGTGCTGTGTTGCATCTCGAACCAGACGTAGCCGTAGTGCTTGCGGACCTCGCAGTAGAAGGCCGTGTCGAAGCTGCTGATCGTATAGCTCGTGACCTGCTTGCCACTGAACAGCAGTTCCTTCGCCTTGTTCCAGAACGGTCGCTTGTTGGTCGAGCTGACGTACGACTGCGTCATCCAGCCCCAACCGCGCGAGTCGAGCGGCACGGCCTCCGCGCCCCAGGCGCCGGCTATGAGCGTGCCCTGTCCGACAAGGGGGGTGTCCGCGCCACCGCCACGGCCGCCGCCGCGGCCCGCTTGCGCCTGGCCTGCTCCGAGTCCGGCGCCGGCCGCACTGACTGCGCCCTGCCGTTCGGTCTGCAGCGTCAGCAGCGTCACACATGCGAGCGCACACGCGCTCGCCGAGCAGACAAGTCGTCTCGTGGTCATTGCATCTCCTCTCGGTCGAGGCGCCGGTTTGATGCCTCAGACACCCGCGGTTTCGAGTGCGGCACTCCGCCGACAACAGTGTCCTGGGCTGCTGATGAAACCTGCGTTCAATACCGCAGGCGAAGCGCCAAGCGAACGATGCGGCCCAGAAGGACCGGCGCACAGCGCCCGGCGCCCATGGCGTATCGCACCGATACGCGCTGAATGTTCGGGGTGTTGGCGATTCTAGACACAAATTCTTGGCGTGCAAGCCATTTGTGCGGTTCAGTCCAGTCCGGATCTCGCGAGTTCCAAGAGCATCTCGGTAGCTGGCCTACCGCCGCGTGGATGGAGGCGGGTCCTCTCGCCCGTATACCTCGCGGTAGATCCGGATGGCTTCGTCTTCCGACGGCAAGTGCAGGCCATCAGTGAATCGGTTCATGAAGCTGAAGTTGCAGGTCTGCAACAGCACCTCGAGCGCGCCCATCGCGCCGAACTCGCGGACCAGCGTGGCGTAGTCCGCATCAGTGACGCCCGCCGGCGCCACGGTGAGCTTCCGCGCGAAGACCACCGCGGTTGTCTCCCGCGGCGTCAGCGCCTGGTCGTCCTTCTCCATGGCGAGCAGCTTCGTCGGATCCACACCGAGACGACGCAGACCAACGACCTGGTGAATCGTGCAGTAGCGGCAGCCGTTCGCCATCGAGACCGCGAAGGACACCTGCAACAGAATCTCGCGACCCACGGTGCTGGAACCGTTCGCTGCGCCGAACTCGCGCCACGCCGCGGCAAGGTCGGGCACGCGCATCATCGCGCGCTGCGAATTGGCCATCCCGATGCCGAGTCCGGCACCGGCAGTCGCGGGACGCCTCGCAGACTGGAGTGCCGCACCAGTTGTCTCGATCTCCTCGTCTGAAATCAAGGCCACGCGTGCGGGCAGGCGGTCGCGACTCCACGCCGGGGCAGGCGCGGGCTTCGCGCGGGTGTCCAGCACCCACGGTTCGACCGGGAGACCGAGCCCCTCCACCATCCGGGTGAAGTAATTGAAGAAGCAGACGGTGAAGGTCAGCTCGACGATGTCCGAGTCACTGTAGAAGCGACGCAGCTGCCCGAACTCTTCATCGGACATGCCGTGGATGTCCTGTGTCTGCAGTTCTGCCCACCGGAGTGCCAGGCGATCGGGAGGCGGGAGCGAGTCGAGCGAACCTGTGCGAAGTGCGCCGAGTAACTGTTCACCGTGCGCACCCGTGTTGCGAAGCAGCCGGATCAGGTGCGCCGCACCGTACGGCGTGCGGTTCACTTGCGCAATGCGAGTCGCCATCGCCAACTTCAGCGCAGGAGACAGATGGCCGCCGTACGTGAACGTCCGGATCAGCACCGAGAACGGACGGACCGTCGTCGGCTTCGCTCCGAGTGCACGCAGGTAATTCGGGACGCGTGCGCTGCCCGGAGGTTCGAACGACTCGATGTTCGTGAAGACGGCGTCAGTCGCAGGCGTGAGGGTCGATCGCGCCTGACGTGTCGAAGAGACGCGGGCGGCCGCTTCGAGACTTGCCAGCGTGGCCGGCGGCGTCGCGGCTGCCACGACGTGCGCGACTGACAGCGAGACGGTAAAGACGATCGAACAGAGGCGGATCACGTGCACAGTGGCGCTCCCAGGCTTCGCAGATACGGTGCAAGAATTCGCCGGAACTGCGCCTGCCGTCAATAATCGGTTTCCACTACGTCGCCTGGTTCAAGACCAGCCTCACGGCACACGCCTCGCGGAGCGCGCCCGTGTGAATTGCGGATTGTGTTGACGCGATCGGCGTTGCCTCCCTCAGACCATCCTCGGGCGACATTGACATGGCCCCATAGTCATGGCTCGAGTCCTGAAGACGATTCAGGTCGCTTGCCCCTTCGTTTCGCTGCACGTCACGGCGCCTGCGAAGTCGTCGAAGTAAAGCGGGAGCCGCTCTGAGTGTTTGATATTCTGACGACCCTTGATGAGCTCCGGAATGTCACGACACGCGTACTACTCCGCACTCATTTCCGACTTCCTCATCACGTCGGACGCTGCCGTGCTCGGCGAACTCACCCGCGCGAGCGGCGGAGCGTTGCTCGACACACAGCGTGATGCATGGCTCGCAGAGATAGACCTGCTCCGAAAGAGCCTGCACCACCTTGATGGAGTGCTCTTTCTAGAATTTGACGTTCCGCGCATTGGCAGCCGCATCGATGCCGTCATCGTGTCGCGCGCCGTTGTGATCGTCATCGAGTTCAAGGTTGGCGAGAAGTCGTTCAAGGGTGCCGACATCAACCAGGTGTGGGACTATGCCCTGGACCTCAAGAATTTCTATCAAGCGAGTCACGCGACGCCGCTTGTTCCGATTCTGGTCGCCACTGAGGCTACCAGCAGGACACCAACTCTCGGTGCGGCCGACCCTGACCGAGTATTCCGCCCCGTACTTGTTGGAGCCGAAGGCCTCATTGATGTACTGCACCTGGCAGCAGGTGTCGATGGCGCACCAATCGACCCCGCCCAGTGGTCCTCGTCGTCATATCGTCCCACGCCCACCATTGTCGAAGCCGCGCGCGCACTCTATGCACATCACTCAGTAGATGCGATCGCGAGAAACGACGCAGAGACACAGAACCTTGGCCGGACGTCGAAGCGGGTC
>JBEBGB010000445.1:0-4457 GCA_040081675.1 Vicinamibacterales bacterium | reverse complement strand
AGCACCGGGCCAGACGTTCGAAGGCTTCTGCGAGCGGCCACCACATGAGGCGCTGTAGTACACCGTCGCCGTCGAGCCCCGATACATCAGGATCTGATCAGCCGTGGCCCGAGCCGCGCGGTCGGTGACCTCCGTTCCAGTGCGCATCACCTGACAGTGCGTTTGATCGCACAGGTCGAATCCCTCCGAAGCGTGGCGACCAAGATTTGTGGCCGTATAGGTGCGAACGGCAACCGCCAACGCTTCGAGGGCCGCCGGCGGCGTTTCGGGGGCCGCCTCCCCCACCAGCACGCGGCTCACATACTCTTCCAGAGGTACCTGAACCACCTGATAGCTGCCGTCCTTGAGCACCCCAATCCGAATCGTCGCCGCTCCCTTCGGTGCGGGTTGAGCCGCGGCGGGCACGGCGACCAGCCCCATACGTGCAGCCACGTGCCCCGACGATGAGGCGATCGCAAGGAGCGAGACAAGCAGGACGCCGACGCCGAGCCTCACGCTGCAATCTCCAGGAACGCTTCAGTTTCCCGCCAGATATACGGAAGGCTCGCCGTCAACTGATGATCGTCGTCGAGGAGCCTCAACGTCACGTTGTCGCGAGTGCGTGCGAACGACTCCACGCTCCGGCAGTCGACGACGACGTCACGCCGTCCCTGGAAGATCAGCGTTGGTTGCGCGAAGTCGACCTCGAACGGGTCGAGGCGCAGAGAATCGGCGTAGAACTCGAAGTTCAACATTCGCTCTTCGTTGAGCCCGTAGTGGAAGAACGCTGTCGCACCGTCGCGCTCCCACTGAGCAATTCGATCGGGGGGCAAGAGCGAGTGCCCGGGCTTGGCAAGCATGACGGCAGGCGCCATCAGCACCAGTCGTTCGACGGCTGTCTTCATCTTTCCAGCTGCGAGGACGGCAAGGGCTCCTCCGAGACTCGACCCGATGAGCGTCGCGCGTCCGCCGGTGTTCGCAATGGCAGCCGTCAACTGCTGGAGCATCCGCGACATCGTCATGGTGGTGAAGTCGGGCGCATTCAGGTCGGGAGCGACGAAGGTGACCCCGCGCGCGGCCAGACGTTCGGCAAAGAAACGCGCCTTGGTCGACTCGGGTGACGAGGCGAACCCGTGAAGGTAGTAGATCGGACCGCACGCGGCCTCGACCTTCACAGCAGTGTCTTGCACCCGGGACGGCAGCGGCACTTGATGAGCCCTTCACCGTCGGTGTTGTAGTGGTAGTTGAGCTCGGCGCCCTTCTTGATCGTCTTGGCGGCTCGAACCCAGATGACACCGTCTTTGATCTGGATGTAACAGTTGGGCTTGCACGCATGATTGATGAAGCGTGCGATGTTCCCGCCGACTCCCGCGTCGATGACAGTGCGGTTCGTCAGCTTGAAGCACCAGATGTGCCCCTTCTGAATGTAGCGACGCTCGCGCTTGAGGCTTTCCTTGTTGGAGATCTTCTCGCCCGTGTAGGAAATGATCCGCTTGTTCTTCGGGATGGTCTCGGTCGCGAATACACCCCAACCCTGCACTTTGGACTTCCGGCGCTCAATCATCGACACCTAATGTAACCGATGTGGCTGCTATAGTTGGTTGATGGACGCGATCTTCTCTGCGTGGGGAAGAATACTCGCCGGTTACAAACCCGCGCTCTCCATCGAAATCACTCGCGAGTGCCCGCTTCGTTGCCCCGGTTGTTATGCGTACGGCGACGAGCACCTTGGCGGCGAACTGACGCTTCGGCAGGTTCGCGACTTCCAGGGGCAGGAACTCATCGACAACGTGTTGGCGCTCGTGGATCGACACAAGCCGCTGCATGTCTCGATCGTCGGCGGCGAGCCGCTGGTTCGCTACAAAGAACTCAATTCGATTCTGCCAGCGCTCTCGGCCCGCGGCCTCTATGTGCAACTCGTGACGAGCGCCGTCCGCGAGATTCCACAAGAGTGGGCGCACATTCCCAGACTCCGTGTGGTGGTGTCGATCGACGGCTTGCAACCCGAGCACGATGCGCGGCGAACGCCGGCCACCTACGAGCGCATTCAGAAACACATCGCCGGTCATCACATCACCGTGCACTGCACGGTGACCAGGCAGCAGATCAATCGGCCCGGCTACATCGAAGAGTTCCTCTCCATCTGGTCGGAGCGTTCGGAAGTGCGCAAGATCTGGATGAGCCTCTACACGCCGCAGATCGGCGAAGAGTCAGACGAGCGCTTGACGCCAGACGACCGCGGGCGCGTCGTTGCAGACCTCATGGCACTGCGGCACCGCTTCCCGAAACTGGAGGCTCCTGAGGGCATGCTCGACGTCTTCGCCGTTCCGCCGCAATCGCCCAGCGAGTGCGTGTTCGCTCGCACGACCGCGAGCGTGTCTGCCGATCTCACCACCAAGATCGAGCCGTGTCAGTTTGGTGGCGCGCCAGATTGCGCCAACTGCGGATGCGTGGCCTCGGCTGGCCTCGCGGCCGTGGCGCGGCACAAGCTGTGGGGATTGGTTCCGGTTGGCGCCATCTTTACCCGGTCGGTCGCGATCGGCGAGGCGATGCGGCGTCGACGCGAACACATCGACGCTGCGCCGACCATCAGCCCCGCGAACGGATAGCGCGCTTTCCGGTTCGTTCTCGCTGGACCCACGGGATCATTGCACCGGGCCAAGGTTCTCGCCCGGTCGCGCTTCTCGCTTGGGATACGGCGCGACGATGTCAATGTCCTTGTCGCCCGGCTTCGGCAGTGCGAAGGCCACAAGCGTCTGGTGGAACGCGAAGTTGTCGGTGGCGGAGCGGCGCCGCGCATTGCCCGGACCACCAGCGGCGACCAGGACATATTGACGGCCATCCTTGCCCACATAGGTCATCGGACCGGCAGTGGCCGACGCCGACAACTTGGTCTGCCATAGGAGTCGCCCGGTTGCGGTGTCATAGGCGTGCAACCGGTCATCACTGGCCGCACCGATAAAGACGACACCGCCGCGCGTCACAAGCGAGGGGCCGATGTTGGTCGCACCGATCTCCTTGGCCTTTTCACCGTACTCGACATCCAGCGCACCCAGCGGCACAGTCCAGACAACCTTGCCTGTTGCCAAGTTCACCGCCACCAGTTCGCCATGACGCCCCCCAGCGCAGGTGCGACCATCGCTGTCGGAAAAGCGCGTGTAGCCGGCTGACGAGCGATAGCCGTCGTTGCCCTGCACGGCGTTCTCGCCCTTGGTCACCCGGATCATGGTCGGCATGTTGACGACGTTGGTGACGGCGTAGCCGCGGTCCAGATCGATCGATGCCCCACCCCAATCGATACCGCCAATGGCACCCGTGTTCATCACAGTCCACGCGCCGTCCTTGGCAGGCGGCAGAAAGGGACCACCGTCCTTCAGGCCATTCTTGTCCCACACGGCCTTGCAGTCGGCATTCGAGTGCGGCGAGAGGTTGCTGAGATTGTCGCGAGCGATGGTCAGCTGCGCCAACGGCGGCGGAAACAGGGTAAAGGGCTGGGTCGGAGAAGACTTCTCGGCCGGCACCTCGCTCTGCGGCACTGGCCTTTCCTCGTACGGATAGAGCGGCTTGCCAGTCTTCTCGTCGATGATCCACATCATCCCTTGCTTGGTGGTCTGGACGATGACCTTGACCTTCTTGCCGTCCTTCGTAATCTCGACCGGCACGGGCGCCGCCATCGTGTCCTGGTCGAAGATGTCGTGGTGATGGTTCTGGAAGCCCCACTTGATCTTGCCGGTCAGGGCATCGATGGCGAACGTCGAGTTGGCGCCGACGTTGGCGCCGGGTCGCCAGATACCGACCAGGTCGGGACTGCCGGAATCGGTCGGTGTGTAGAGCGTGCCGGTCTTCTCGTCGAGCGCCATGATGCCCCAGGTGCCGCTGCCCACGACCTTCTGTGTGTCCGGGCCCCAGCTGTCGGCGCCGGGCTGGCCCGGGCCGGGAATCAGGCGTGCGGTCCATACCAGCTTGCCCGTCCGGAGATCGATCGCGTGCGGGTCGGCAGGCTGTGCCGGTGCCGGCAGAAAGCCGGAAGCGCCAGAGACGACGATGAGATTCTTGTAGATGATCGGTGGCGAAGCCGCCCACACGCCGCCGCCGCCGGTTGCTGGATCGGCGGGGTTTGGCAGGCCGAGGTCATAGCCAGTGGTCGGCCAGTCGGTGACGAACTCACCGGTCTTCGGGATCAGGCCGTACATGTTGCGGCCCCAGAGCGCCACGATGCGCGGCTTCATCTTGCCGTCGCCCGGCCAGTACGCGAAACCACGACGATCGATCGAACGGCCGGCCGGCGCCTTATGACGCCAGACCTCCGTGCCGGACTCAGGTTCGAGTGCGACAACATCGCTGGTGCCGAATTCCGACACGATCAGCAATCCGTCGATGAGGAGCGGCGTGATTTGCCAGGAGCGACCGAAGGTGCCCGGGTCCCACACCCACGCTGGCTTCAGCTGCGAAACATTCGACGCCGTGATTTGGTTCAG
>JBEBGB010001323.1:0-1058 GCA_040081675.1 Vicinamibacterales bacterium | reverse complement strand
CGGCTTGCGGGAACGTGGAGCTGTATGGACCGCACGCCAGACCCATCCAGAGGTAGGTTGCGGCAAGATCCTGCGGCATCAGTCGTAGCAGCACCGCGGCCCACTGCTCCTGACGTCGAGAGATCGTGAGCATTGCGGCAAACTGCTTGTCCGTTGTTGCCGTTCGCGTGAAGCCCGTCGGACCACCGGCAACGACTTCGGCGATATCCACGAGCGCCGCCAGTTCGGGAGAGGCCGCGGCCACTGGACCGAGGAGTTGCCGAGCCCGCTCGATATAACCGCCGGGCAGCAAACCGAGTTCGGTTTCCCGAACAGCAAGCAACAGCGCGGTGCGGACCGCGCCGTCGCGCGCCTCAGCACCGATCGTCGCGTCATCTCGAAGTGATTCGTACGCCGCCAGACCCTCTCGCATGCAGTCGTAGCAGCCACGCTGCACCAGGGCTGCAGCCCCGTTCAGCTGCGTTCGGCCAGCATCCGGGCGCGGCGGAGTTGCGGTGCCGGTGCTGGGTGGCGCGCCGGTTCTGCATCCTGCCAGCAGTGCGCAGGACAACGCTGTCCATAAAGCCAGACGCCGATGGAATCCGACGTTGCGGCGGGACATGGATGTTCGGTTTCTGGCGCGCCCCTAGTTGATGCCTCGCGACATCGTCAGCGTGCCAGGGTCGGCTCCCAGGCGACGGATGGCGCGCTCCCACATCTGATCCGCATTCGTCTTGAAGACAAGGTCGGCATCAACGTCGCTCAACAGCCACGCCGACTCCGCCAACTCCTGTTCGAGCTGACCAGGCGCCCAGCCGGCGTAGCCGACGACCAGGCGCGCATTCGCCGGTGGTTGCGGCTCGAGCAAACGGCGCAACAGCTCCGGCGAAGCCGACAGGTACACGCCGTCGGCGATTTGCGCGGCTCCGTACACTTCGGGCTGCTCCGCGCTTCCGCCCACAAGAATCCAGCTGCGCTGCGGCTCTACCGGACCGCCCACCCAGATATCCAGCTCGCGATCGGTGGCCACCGGAGGATCGAGGTCCACCATGACCGTTCCCGACGTCACCAGCGGACGA
>JBEBGB010000444.1:0-4464 GCA_040081675.1 Vicinamibacterales bacterium | reverse complement strand
CGCGGGGCAGGGGCCGGAGGCCGCGCAGCGTGACAGCGAAGACGAACGACAGCGTGAGCGCCAGGCCCAGAGCCTAGAGCCTAGAGCCCAGAGCCTGTTGTTTCAGTGCCCCGTGTGGCCGAAGCCACCTTCCGCGCGGGATGTCTCGGGCAAGGTTTCGACGATGCCCCACTCGACATGTTCGATCGCAGCCACCACCATCTGCGCGATGCGCATGCCGGGCGTTACCGTGAACGACTCGCGACCGTGATTGATGAGGATGACCTTCACCTCGCCCCGGTAATCGCAGTCGATCGTTCCGGGCGCATTGAGCACCGTGACCCCATGTTTGGCAGCCAGGCCAGAGCGAGGCCGCACTTGCGCCTCGAATCCCCGCGGCAGTGCCATCGCAAACCCGCACGGGACGAGCGTGAACGCACCCGGTTCGATGGCGACAGGGCCTGACACCGCGGCCGAGAGGTCCATGCCTGCAGCGCCGTCCGTGGCGTATTCAGGAACAGATGCGAGCGGGGATAAGAGTCGAACTGGAACGATGAGAGGTGGCACGTGCTGGATGGTAGCACTCAGGCGCTCTGACAGGCAGGGCCGGCAGGGCAGGCACGGCAGGCACGGCAGGCGGGCAGGCGGGCAGGCGGGCAGGTTGGTAAGGTCGGGACGGGTCGGGACGGCCGGCATCCGTGTTAGTGCTTTTTGTCGGAAGGGCCGGGAGAGTCGGCATGAAAAAGGGCGGACCAGGTTTCCCCAGCCCGCCCTCACCTTACTCGCGCGGATCTCGTCGCGCGGCCGTCTCTAGCTTCCTACCACTTGATGTCCGCGCCGATACGGATGATGCGACCCTGCAGGATGACTGAGGGACGCCTGTACGTCGCGGCTCCAAACTGCGTGGAGGTGACGGCCGTGTAGTCGTCCGAGTTCAAGGCGTTGAACAAGTCGAGCTTCGGGTTGATCCTGACATGACCAACCGAGAAGGCCTTGGCGAACGAGAAGTCGACCTGCATGAGGCGCGGCACGTACTCGGTCTGTGCGCCCACGAGCGGCACCGTCAACACGGCTTGCGTCATTCCCGGAATGATGCGCTGGCCGATGGTGCACTTGGCGGGGTCCAGACACGTTGCGGCCGACCAGTTGGTGGTTGGCGTCACGTTGAGGTAAGTGCCTCGTCCATTCGGGCCGGCTGCGCCGCCCGAGGGATCCCAGCCCGTCCCCGCCGTAAACACACCGTAGGGAAGTGCATCGGCGCCGAGGAGGTTGCCGGCCAGCGCCTGCATCGACCCGCTGAAGGTGATCCCGTAGAAGGGCAGCGGATAAGTGCCTGCGAGCTTGAACGACGTCGTGAACGGAATGTCGTACGAAGTCTGGTCGCAGAACGCCAGCAGGTTCGGGTTGGTTTCTGCGGCACTGCAGCTGTTCGAGATGGTCTTCTCCGTCGACGTGCCACCGAAGAGGCGCGCGCCCTTGGGCAGTCTCGCGTTGAAGTTGATCTCGATGCCGTCGTAGGTGCGCTTCAGGCCGGAGTCGTTGCGGTCCAGCAGGTCGCTGGCGCTGGCCTTGGACGTTGCCAGGTTGTACGCCGTCACCGTGCCGCCGGTCACCGGGTTGTAGATCGACACCGGTGTGTAGTCGCTCGCCGAGAGCGCCACGTTCTTGCGGTCAATCAGCTGCTTGAACGAGCTGTGGAACCATTCCGCGGTGATGGCCACTCCAGGGAACACTTCGTGCGACACGCCGGTGTTGAACGCCAGCTGGTACGGACGCTTCAGCTCCGAATCGTACCGTGCGAGCGAGCGGACGCCGAAGGTGGCCGGCAAGGTCGCGAAGTTGATTTCGCAGCCCGCGCTCAGGTACGCGCAACCGCGTTCACCCTGCGCGATATCGTCGCCGTTGGAATCGGTCCACGGCAGGCTCTGCGACGTCGATGCCGTCGGGTTATAGAGCTGCGCGAAGCCGGTGGTGGCGGCCGTCATGAACTTGTTGAAGCCCGCCCGCACGGCCGTTTTGCCGTTGCCGAAGATGTCGTAGACAACCGACGTACGGGGTGACACGTCGTTCCACACCGGCAACGTCGAGTCGTTGTACGCCGGCGATGCCGCGAAGCGGCCAACCTGCGCCTTCTGGCCGACGATGTGCTGCTTGACGTGGTCAAAGCGCACCCCGACGTTCACCGTCAACTTGTTCAGGCGCCATGAGTCCTGCGCGTAGATGCCGAGGTTCGCGTCCAGGTACTCTTCCACTTCGAGCGGCGTGTTGTACACCGCAACCTGCAGTGGCACGAGGTTGTTGTAAACCTGGTAGAGGTCGGCGTTCGTGTTGTTGTAGCGGCGATACGGACCGAACGCGTCCTGGAACCCGACCTTGATGCTGTGCGAACCGGTGACGTACGACATGGACCCGGCCACGTTGTAGCGATCGGGGTAGTTCCCCAGCTGCAGACCGGGTGCGTTCCACAGGTAGCCCAGGCTGTTGTCGCTCTTGCGGACGTTGGTGTACCACGCTGGCGTATTGCGTTCCGCGAAGATACCGTCCTGGAACAGGGTGTCGTACCGTTCACGATTGAACGACACGCCGCCTTCGAGCAAGAGCCTCGGCGTCACGGTCGACGTGAACTTGGCTGAGCCAGTGGCGAAGGTGGGCGTGTGCCACACGAACGAGGCAGTGCGCGGGTCGGTCAGGGCCGTCATCGCGTGACCCCGCAGGCGCATCGCACGATCGTTGTAGACCGCGAACTTGTTCTTCGGCGAGATCTGCCACGTCAGGCGCGCGATCGGGTTGTCCATCTTCTCGTCCGACACACCCTGCTCGCACGAGCCCGGTTTCGCGGCGCACGCGGCGTAGCCCTGCGGGTACGGTACGCCCGCCGGCGTCATGAAGGTGTTGGCAATTGGCTTGTCGTAGCGTGCCTTGCGGAACGCGCCGTAGAACCAGAGCTTGTCCTTCGCGAGCGGACCGCCTTCTTCGACGTTCCACTCGAAGAAGTTGGCGATGCGGTCAACGCCCGTCACGCCAAGCGCCTTCAAGCCGGACGTCAGGTTGTCGCCCTGCCACTGCTGCGGCGACTTGGCGCCCTTGAAGCCGCCCGAGAACCTGTTGCCGCCGTCCTTGGGCACGAGGTTCATGTTCAGGCCGCCGGTGATCGTTTCGGCTGACCCGCCAGCCGTCTGGTACACGGCTTCCTGAATCATCGCTTCGTTGTGGTACGCCTGCACGCTGCCGTCACCCATGGTGCCGTTGGTCACGAGGCCGTCCACGGTGACCATCGTGCCGGACGCACCGACGCCGTGCACCGAGAAATAGGTCTGCTGCATGGCACGGCTGCCACCGACGTCAGGCGAACTCAGGTTGACGCCCACGACAAGCTGACCGAGGCTCTGGATGGTCTTCGCACTCGGCACCGCGTCGAGCACTTCGCGGTTCAGCACCTGGGATTTGGCGTTGGTGTTGACGTCGACGACGGGCGACGCGCCAGAGACGGTGACGGACTCTTCGAGCGCGCCGACTTTCATTTCTGCATTAATGCTGGCCGTGAAATTCGCTGGCAATTCAAGTGCGTCGCGCTTGAACGTCTGAAAGCCGGGCAACGTGAAGGTCACGCTGTAGCTGCCTGGTCTGAGGTCGACGATGCGATACGCGCCTTCACCGTCGGTAATGACCGCACGGGTCTTCTCGATCAGCACGTCGCTGGCGGCTTCGACTGTGACGCCCGGGAGCACGGCGCCTGAGGTATCTTTCACGACACCGGCAATGGCGCTCTGTGCATGAGCCACCGCCGGCAACCAGAGAACGCACGCAGCTGCGGCGATCCCGGCCATTACAAGTTTCCGCATCATTCGTAGCCTCCTCGGCCGGGCAGAACGTCCGGCCGGTATTGACCGACGAGAGTACCTCCAAGGACCTGAAGGCCGCACAAGGAAAAGCGGGCAGAACCCAGTCGAACTCCAATAGAACCGACCCGATTCGAATCTTTGGATTTCGCAAATTTACGCCCAATCCAGGTACATGCGGCAGTTGACGCCCCACCGAGCCAAGACGTAGCCTCTACCGCGCGAGTTTTTCGGTGCCCGCGCCGGTTGGGTCGAGTTGGTCCGTTCTTGCGGGCCTCCCGCCTGCGCGAACGCTTCGGCTGGCCTTCGGCCAGGCGAGGTCCGGCCCGCTCCAATTCATTCGCGAGCGTCACAACGTGATTCGACTGACCAAGTTGTGTGCGCTCGAGGGTTTGAGGGGCTTCATTTCGAGATCGGTTGTTCGTTGGTAGTACGTCGTCATCAAGGAGGCGCGGATGTTTTCGAGCAAGTGGAGAGTGGCGTTCGCCGTACTGGCAAGCCTCGTGGCTTTGCCCAGTCTGGCCCACGCACAGAGTGCCATTACCGGTATCGCGCGCGATACCTCCGGGGCGGTTCTGCCCGGCGTCACGGTTGAGGCCGCAAGCCCAGCCCTGATCGAAAAGACAAGAGCTGTGACGACCGACGG
>JBEBGB010001322.1:0-1060 GCA_040081675.1 Vicinamibacterales bacterium | reverse complement strand
ATCAGTTGCTCAGCAGCGGCGACCACGACCAGCTCTTCGATCTCGACGTGCCGTCAGCAGAGCGGTACGACCTCTCGATGGAGAAGCCCGAGCTTGTCGGCGCCCTCCGCAAGCGATTGGTCCAGTACGCGTCGCCGGTCTCCGAGCTGAAGCCAACGCCGGTCACCGAGACCGATCGTGAGCGATTCGAGTCGCTTGGCTACGTCGGCGTACCCGGAACAGCTGTCGGCTCGCTGTCTGACACCGACCGCGTCGATCCGCTGGAGCGCGTCGAGTTCGTCGAAGACTATCGATCTGCCGTGCGACGTGCGCGTGCGAACGACTGGAAGGGTGCCCTGGACGCGTACCGTGCCCTGACGCATGACGAGCCGACCAATGCCGACCTGTGGCTGCATCTCGGCAGGACCGCGGCCCGCAACGAGCGCCACGATATTGCCCTCGACGCATACCGTCACGTGCTCTCGCTCAGTCCTGACAGCGCGATTGGCCACCTGGGCGCCGCCACCTCGTACCTGCGCACGCGCAAGCTCGATGATGCGATACGAGAGGCCCAGATGGTGCTGGATCAGCCATCGACCGACTCGGTGCTACAAGCCGAAGCGCACGAACTGCTGGCGCGTGTCGCATTGAACCGCAAGGATGAAACGGGCGCTCGGGCCGAGGCCGACGCTGCGGAAGCGGCCGATGCAAACCGCCCCGTCCGCGACTTCGTCGATGGGCGTATCGCCCTCGACCAGGCTCGCTACCCCGATGCCGTCGAACTCTTCGAGCGCGCGTTGGCCACGGCCGCCAAGACGGGCCGCACTCCGCTCGCCGACCTGCGTGTCTACGCCGCCGACGCCTTCTCGCGGCTGGATCGCACTGAAGATGCCGAGCGTCTCCTGAATGCCGAACTGACCGCATTTCCGGCGAACGCACGCGCACGAACTGCCCTGCAGGCCCTCTACCGCGCGAGCGGTCGAACCCGCGAAGCCGCAGCCCTCGCGAAGCGCTAACCTGCCGCCGTTCGATGCTGCTGTAGGCGGCGGACCTCGAAAGTCGCACCGGGGTCGTGCGGCAC
>JBEBGB010001321.1:0-1060 GCA_040081675.1 Vicinamibacterales bacterium | reverse complement strand
AGAATGCCTGCCTCGACAGCGAGCTGCGTCACTGGTGTGCGGACGGTTGTGTCCGAGACCTGCTCTGCGTCTGCCGACACTTTGCTGATCACGTCCGCGGTACCGTAACCAGCGGCCATCTCTGCGCGAATGGCACGAGAGAGCCGAACGCCAAACCCCGCCGTCAGGCCAACAGCACCACCCAGACGTGTGTGGCTGCTGAAGAGGGAACGAGGTCCGCCGCCGGGCGCAGTCTCCTCGGCGAGTTCGCTACCAATCGCGGTCGGCCCAACCCATCGCACTCCGGCTGACACTTCGTACTTCCCCGGGACCGACGGCTGCGCCGTGCACACACCAGCCGATGCGCACACGAACACGCCGCACGCAATCGCGGTGGCGATGCGCCTCACTTCGTCACGACCTTCACGTCTACGTTTCCGCTATCCCCGCCCTTCGGCACCACCACGAGACGCTCGAAGTACGCCGTGCGGAAGTTGATATCGGTCGGATCGGTCACGTCGAAAAAGCTGTCTGTCTCGGCATCGTCGATGGGTTCAACGCGCAAGATGTGTGGACCAGGCCGTAAGCCGGCGATCGAAAACTGTCCGTTCGCGCTGAGGCTGAAGTTCGCGACCATGTCGCCGGACCGCGTGTCGAACGCCACGATGTGCGCGCCGAAGACGCCGCGACCTGCCTTGGTGACGTGGCCCGAGATGCTCCCGGTGATCTGATTGAACCGCCCGTCCGGATAGAGGTCGGAGATCCCCGCGATGTCGTCGGGCCGTAAGGTTCGTCCAGAAACGTCGCCAATCCCGAGCGCGATCGGGAACATCACGGAACCTGTCGAAAGCACGCGACGTCCGCTGGCCGTGAGTTCGGTCTCCCCGATCTGCGAGTGGCCCAACCCATTCAGATGCCCAATCTCGTGGACCGCGATCGACTGCAGGTCCCATCGTGTGCGCTCTCCTGCAGCCGCAACCGACCATGGAAACGCCGAATTGAAGAAGATGTCGGCTTCGATCAGCTCGCCCGTCAGATCGTCGATGACGTAACTGGTCGATGCCAGCACGCGGTCGAGCGA
>JBEBGB010000443.1:0-4472 GCA_040081675.1 Vicinamibacterales bacterium | reverse complement strand
GCCCACCCGAGACCAAGACTCATGAAACAAATCGGCAGCAGTACGACCGGGATGAAGAGCCACGTCCAGAACACGGTGCCGCCAAGCGCGACGTGCACCCCCAGCAACATCGTCAGGCTCACGAGCGCGTGAAAGAGCGCCGAACCCAGGATGCTCAGTGGCAGCAGTTCGAGCGGAAAGACCACGCGCTTCACATAATTGGGCGTGCCAACAATCAAGCCCGGCGCCCGCCCCACGCACTCGCTGAATATCCCGTACGCGATCATGCCCGCGAAGAGCACGAGGCCGAATTGGGTCAAGCCGGCGTTTTCCATGCCGGCCCACCGCTGCTTGAACACCACACCGAAGACGAAGGTGTAGACCAGCAGCAGCACGAGTGGGTTGATGAACGACCACGCAATGCCCAGCGCCGAACTCCGGTAGCGCCCTTCGATCTCGCGACGCGTGAACTGACGGATGAGATCGCGTTCAGACCACAGCTGTCGTACGAACGCCACGATGTTCAAATATCGGGCGAACGGCGGTGACTGTGGACGAATGACGACGTAGGGACGTTCAGCGGTCGGCAAAAGACACTTGTCCTGCGATTGGAGCACGCGGATGAGGCGAAGCCGATCTTATCCCAAAGCTTGCAGCCCCCATCCCCTCCCGCGTCGTGCCCGCGCAGCCTGCAGCCGTTCGCGCCGCCGTTCCTGGGGCGTGGAAGGTTCACTACGGCATTGGCGGTACAATACGGCCCACGTAGAGGCCGTTGGTGGCCGGAGCGCGGCAAAATAGGACGGCGATGACCCATCAAGCGGTAAGTGTCGAACAGAACGAGCAACGCCACGACTTCTGGCGCAACCGACGCACGGTCGTCACGGGCGGCGCGGGGTTTCTTGGTTCGTTTGTCGTCGAACGCCTCAGGCAGCTCGGATGTTCGACGATTATCGTTCCACGCAAACGGGAATTCGACCTCCTGCAGCAGTCGCAGATCGTGCAGCTGCTCGAGACCTCCAAGCCGGACACCATCATCCACCTTGCCGCTGTCGTCGGCGGGATCGGTGCGAATCGGGAGAACCCGGGTAAGTTTCTGTACGAGAACCTGATGATGGGCGTGCAGTTGATGGAGCAGGCGCGCCTCGCGGGCGTCGCGAAGTTCGTCAGCATCGGCACGATTTGCTCGTATCCGAAGTTCACGCCGGTCCCCTTTCACGAGGACAGCCTGTGGGACGGGTATCCCGAGGAGACCAACGCACCGTACGGTCTCGCAAAGAAGATGTTGCTGGTCCAGGGTCAGGCCTACCGCGAGCAGTACGGGTTCAACGCCGTGCACGTGCTCCCGGTCAACCTGTATGGCCCGCGCGACAACTTCGACCCGGCGTCGTCTCACGTCATTCCGGCCCTGATCAAGAAGTGCGTGGACGCGCAGGACGCGGGCGAGTCCCAGATCACCGTCTGGGGCACGGGCCGCGCGACCCGCGAATTCCTGTACGTCGAGGATGCAGCCGAGGGCATCCTCCTGGCCACCGAGTCCTACAACGGTCCTGAACCAATCAACCTGGGCGCGGGTTTCGAGATTTCGATTCGCGAACTGGTGGAACTGATCGTGAAGATCACGGGTTTCTCTGGAACCACCGAGTGGGACAGCTTCAAGCCGGACGGACAGCCGCGACGCTGCCTCGACACGTCTCGCGCTCAGCGCTACTTCGGCTTCAAGGCGCACACATCGTTCGAGGAAGGTCTCCGCAATACGGTTGCCTGGTACCGCGAGAATCGGCACCGGGTCCAACCAGGTCACGCGGTGTGAGCGATCGGCCTGCTCCTGGCGCCGACACCAGCGAACAGACGCCCATCGACGTCTCGATCATTGTTCTCAACTTCAACGGACGCGGGTGGCTCGAGCGCTGCCTGCCGGCGGCCCTCGCTGAAGTCGCGCGCGACTGCGAGCTCCTCGTTGTGGACAACGGTTCGAGCGATGGATCGGCAGAATTCGTGGCGCAGGCCTTCCCCGCTGTCCGCGTCGCACCGCTCGCGACGAACCTCGGGTTCGCAGCCGGTAACAACGCCGGAGCCCACGTGGCTCGCGGGCGGTACCTCGCTTTCCTGAACAACGACGCAGCGCCGCAACCCGGATGGCTCGCCAGGCTGAGGGCCGCCCTCGACGCGAGGCCCGATGCTGGCCTCGCCGCGTCTTGCATCGTCTACTTGGACCGGCCATCCATCGTCGACAGCGCGGGCGACGGCTTGACGCGGTTCGGCGGCGCGTTCAAACGCTCTCACGGGCGGCCTGTGTCTGAAGCACTCGTGGCGCGCGACGTGTTTGGCGCGTGCGGAGCCGCGTGCCTCATCCGCAAGGAACTGTTCGATGAAGTCGGGGGATTCGACAGCGCATACTTCGCTGTTCACGAAGACGTGGACCTGTCGTATCGGTGCCAGCTGCGCGGATTCAGCTGCGTGTACGTTCCAGACGCCGTCGTACACCACGCGGGCTCGGCGACACTCGGCCGCCTCAGCGCGCGCGCGGTGTTCTGGGGGCAACGAAACCTGGAATGGACGTATTTCAAGAACACGCCATGGCCATTGCTCGCAATCACACTGCCTGGGCACGTGCTGTACAACCTGGCTGCCGCCGCGCATTTCGCACGAGCGGGTCACTTCGGCACCTTTGTGTCGGCGAAGTGGCAGGCGATGCGAGAGCTGCCGAGGGTTCGGCGACAGCGCCGTGACATTCAACGACGCCGTCGAATTTCTTCGCGGCAACTCTGGAAGTTGATGGACGGACGCTGGCTAGCCATCAAGCTTCGAGAGAAGCGGTTCGATCTCGGCCTGAAGACCGCAGCATGAGCTTTCGCGGCGCTGTCATCATCGTCAGTTTCAATAGCGGTGCCTGCCTGGCTCGATCGCTGGCCTCCATCGCTGCGCACGCGCCTGGGGCCAGGGTGGTCGTCATCGACAATGCGTCGACCGATGGGAGCACACGGCACCCTACGCTGCAGGACCCTCGCGTCGAACTGCACGTGAACCAGCACAACGTCGGATTCGCTCGGGGCGTCAACCAGGGGTTGGCGACCGTCTCGACCGAGTACGTGTTGATCCTGAACCCGGATTGCTACCTGAGGTCTGGCGCGGTCGAAACGCTCGAAGACGAGCTCGCGCGCCACCCGGAGTGCACCATTGCCGGACCCCAGATCCTCAACGACGATGGCAGCGTTCAGGGGAGCGCGAGAGGAGACCCAACCATCTTCACGGGCCTGTTCGGACGCTCCACGTTGTTCACTCGACTGTTCCCGCGTTCCAGACTCGCGCGGCAGAACGTTCGTACGGACGCGGACCGGGTGACGCGGGGCGAGAGCTTCGCCGTCGACTGGGTGTCTGGGGCCTGTTTCATGGCGCGGCGTGAAACGCTTGCCGCCGTCGGTGGTTTCGACGAGCGCTACTTCCTCTATTGGGAGGACGCGGACCTCTGCAGACGCCTGCGGAATGCGGGACATACGATGCGGTACGTCCCGACGGCGACAGTCGTGCACTCGGGTGGTGTGTCGAGCCGCGGCGCGCGGGCACTCGCCACGCAGGCGTTTCACGAGAGCGCGTATACGTACTACGCCACGCACGTGGCGCGGTCACCGATTGCGCGCGCCGTCGCACGGGTGCTCCTGACCCTTCGGTGTCGCTGGAAGCTCCTGGCGAGTCGGGACGCGTAGGACGCAGCGTCAGCCCGAGGCAGAGGACCACGTCGTCCCAGCGAACTCGTCGAACGGACAGGAACGTGAGGCCCCGGGTCAGGAAGCGGCTACGAGCTGGTCCAGCGCGAAGTGGAGTCGCTCCAGCGACACGCCGTGTTCGACACAGCTCGCGCGCAATTGCTCGAGCCGATCCACTGCGACCAACTGGGTGAGCACCACGAGGTCGACATTCCCCTCCTTGATCATTCGCTCGAGGAACTGGTAGTTGCCGATCACGGGATACCCCTGCATGCGAACCCGTTCCATCGAGGGATCCTCGACGATGAAGCCAAGCATGCGGTAGCCGCCGAATCTCCGGCTCAGGATGTCACGCGCGGCGCTTGCCGCCGCGTCGCCGGCACCGTAGATGACCACGCGGGTGCCGGTCTGGTTGCGTCGCTGCGCGAACTCGCTCATGAGGCGGAACGATGCGCGCGAGCTGAGGAGCAGGAGCATCAGCAACGCGGCATAAATCACGAACACACCGCGGGAGTACGACTGGAAGCGGTAGAGGAAGGCGATCAGGCTGACGTTGACCAGCGTGCCGAGTCCGACACCTCTTGCGAAGGTCACGCCGTCCATCAGACCGAAGTAGCGCCAGACACCTCGATAGCCGCCAACCACGAAAAGGCTGAGCAGTTGCACACCGAGCACAAGGGGGAGCGATTCCAGAAACCGCGGAAAGTAGTCGCGGAACTGCAGGACGTCGAAACGCAACCGGTATGCGCTGTAGTACGCGATGGCAATCAGACCAAGGTCCAGCAGCAC
>JBEBGB010000442.1:0-4479 GCA_040081675.1 Vicinamibacterales bacterium | reverse complement strand
GGACTTCGTCAACAACCAGACCATGCCCTACGACGACCACGGGCACGGCTCGCATGTGGCCGGCATCATCCTCGGCAACGGGTACGACTCGAACGGCCGCCAGGCCGGCATGGCGCCCGATGCGGCGCTGATCTCCCTGAAAGTGCTCGACAGCGAAGGCAAGGGATCGATCAGCACGATCATCTCCGCGCTCGATTGGGTGGCCGACCACGCGGACGAGTACAACATTCGAGTCGTCAACCTGTCGCTCGGCGCGGCGGTCACGCAGTCCTACTGGGTCGACCCGCTGGCGCTTGCCGCGCGGCGTCTGACCGAGAGAGGCATCGTCGTCATCTCGGCTGCGGGCAACCTGGGTAAGAACGCGGAAGGTGAACCGCAGTATGGCGGCATCATCGCGCCTGGCAACGCACCCTGGGTGTTGACCGTCGGCGCTTCGAGCACTGAAGGCACCGCCCGCACACGCGACGACGTCGTTGCGAGCTTCAGCTCGCTTGGTCCGACCCGTGGTGACTATCTCGCCAAGCCAGACCTCGTCGCGCCTGGACGCGGTGTGCTGTCGCTGTCCGCACCGGGCAGCACGCTCTATCAGGCCAATCAGGACTATCTGTCCTACGGCTCGCGCAAGACCGGGTATCCCCCGTACCTGTCGCTGAGCGGCACCAGCATGGCCGCGCCCCAGGTCAGTGGCGCCGTCGCATTGATGCTGCAGGCCAACCCCGACCTGACGCCGAATCTGGTGAAGGCGATTCTGCAGTACACGGCTCGTGAGAATCCCGAGTACTCGCCGCTGCAAGAGGGCGCGGGTTTCCTCGACGTACTTGGCGCCGTGCGCCTCTCCAAGTTCTACGCGGCCAATCGACCCGGCAGCCGGATGCCCGTCGAGCGCAGCTGGAGTCAGCACGTCATTTGGGGCAATCACGAACTCTCGGGTGGCTACATCAATCCGCTCGCCAACGCCTGGTCCACGGACGTCGTCTGGGGTGCGGTCACCATGGACAACATCGTCTGGGGTGTGCAGCACGATGCCGAGAACATCGTGTGGGGTGTGCTGTGCTCGACCGACAACTGCTCGAACATCGTGTGGGGTGTTGCCGACGCCAGCGGTTCGAACATCGTCTGGGGCGTCAACGACAACACCGTGTGGGGCACGGCGACCGCTGACAACATCGTGTGGGGTGTCTCTGGCCCCGAGAACATCGTGTGGGGTGTCAGCGGCGGCCAGAGCGAGAACATTGTCTGGGGTGTGGCGTGCGGCGGCGACAACTGCGCCAACATCGTCTGGGGTGTTCAGACCGCTGACAACATCGTGTGGGGTGTGGTCGGTCCCAACGAGAACATCGTCTGGGGTGTCGCCGACAACATCGTCTGGGGCGTGCTCGACGCGAGCGGCAACATCGTGTGGGGCGTCGCCCATGCGAACGACAACATTGTGTGGGGCGTCGCAGACAACGGCAACATCGTCTGGGGTGTGGCCGACAGTTCGAACATCGTGTGGGGCGTCAGCAGCGCGGACAACATCGTCTGGGGCGTGGCCGATAACATCGTCTGGGGTGTAGCCGATGCCGACAACGTGCTGTGGTCGTCCGCTGCAGGCGAGGGCCATTAGCCATGGGCGAAGTTGTGGTGTTCGGCCGTCAGGCTGAATCGAAGCGCCCCCAGGGCGAATCAGAACACCAGGCGAACGGCTTGTGGTGCGCGGCGTTGCCCGTGTTGTCTCTGGGCGAAGTCGTTCTGCGCGAGGTTCGTGAGTCGGATGCACCAGCGCTGGTGCATCACTTGACCACGCCGGAGATCACGCGGTTCATCTCGCCGCCGCCGTCCACGGTCGATGGCTTCGGGGAGTTCATCACCGCGTCGCAGCGCGCGCGCGCGGGTGGTGAGGGGGCATGCTTCGCCGTCACCCTTCGCGATCAGGACACGGCCATCGGCCTGTTTCAGATCAGGCTGACCTCGTCGGCCGAGAACGAAGCGAGCCAGTTCAGCGGCGTCCGCGACTCAGCGGAATGGGGATTTGCGGTCGCCACCCCATATTGGGGAACGGGAATCTTCCTGCGTGGCGCGGCACTGGTTCTCGACTTTGTGTTCGAGCAGATGCGGGTGCACCGTCTCGAGGCCCGATGTGCGCTGAAGAACGGTCGGGGCGGCAAGGCGCTCGTCAAGGTCGGCGCCGTTCCCGAAGGCATCCTGCGCAAAGCGTTCACCTGCGGTGACGAGCATCTGGATCAAGTGCTCTACGCCATCGTCGATCAGGACTGGCGCGCATCCCGCGATCGCACGCGCGCGACTGACGTCGCCTTCGTGCACTAGATGTCGCAACCGTCTACCGTCTCAGCTACGACAAAAAGCTCTACCACTGAGGACACGGAGTTCCACACAAAGAGCACGGTTCCTCCCAAGAAGCGCCGTGCGTCCCCGTTCGTTGTCCGTGTAATCCGTGTTAGTGCATTTCGTGTTCCATCGACCACCGCCTAGCCCCGCTCCACTGCACGCAGCCCGCTGGCGACCCACTCGCTCCACGACCCTGGATACAGGCGCGCACCAAGGATCCCTGCATGTTCCAACGCCAGCAGGTTGTGGCACGCGGTGACGCCCGAACCGCAATAGCACACCACGTCGGTGCCACTGATGCTGCCAACCGACTGCTCGAACCGCGCACGCAAATCCGCAGGCGCGAGGAAGGCACCATCTGCCAGGTTCCATTGGTAGAAGTGATTGACGGCGCCAGGAATATGTCCGGCGACCGGGTCGAGCGGCTCCACATCCCCGCGATAACGTTCGGGCGCCCGCGCATCCACGAGGTGCGAGCCGGCAGCGGAGACGAAGTCGGGCAGCGCCTCGGCGTTGATCGTCAACTCAGTTCGCGCCGAGCCTCGAAAAACCCGCGCCGGTCGATGCGTAACGGCGGACGTGGTCGGTCGACCTTCGCGCGTCCACGCCGCGAAGCCGCCGTCCAGCACCGCTACGGCGTCGTGACCCATCCATTTGAGCAACCACCACAGACGGCTGGCCCACATGCCCGAATCCTGGTCGTAGGCGACGACCTGTGTGTCCGGTGCGATACCCAATCGGCCGAGCGTGGCGACAAGGGCACCTGTGTCGGGCAGTGGATGCCGGCCGTTCAAGCCCGTCTTCGCGCCCGATAAGTCCCGATCCAGGTGTGCGTAGACGGCACCCGGTATGTGCGATTCGACGTACGCGCGCTCGCCCGCCTCGGTGTCCGCCAGCTCGAACCGACAGTCGACAATGACGACCGCTGGATCTGCGAGTAATTCCGCCAGTGCCGCCGTGCCGATGAGCGTGCCGTGAGTCATAGAGAGGAACGATAGCAAATCCAGAACGTCGGTCGCTCCGACCCCGAGACCCCACGTCGATGCAGCTCTGGTGAGCAACGGCGCCAAATCACCTATAAAATGTGGCGATACCCATGACATCAGACGAGAGCGCGCCGTCGGAAGTGACGGCTCAGGTCGACTTCATCCGGTCGATCATCGACGCCGACCTGGCGGCCGGCAAGAATCACGGTCGTCTGGCGACGCGGTTTCCGCCCGAACCGAACGGCTACCTGCACATTGGCCATGCCAAGTCGATCTGCCTGAATTTCGGCGTAGCCGCCGAGCGGGGTGGTTCGTGTAACTTGCGGTTCGACGACACGAATCCAACGAAAGAGGATGTCGAGTACGTCGATGCCATCCAGCGTGACGTCATCTGGCTCGGCTTCACCTGGGACGCCATGTTCTACGCGTCCGACTATTTCGAGCAGCTCTATCACTTCGCCGTCGAGCTGATCAAGAAGGGCAAGGCGTACGTCGACGGTTTGACCGCTGATGAGATTCGCGCGCATCGAGGCACGCTCACTGAAGCCGGCACGAACAGCCCGTATCGCGACCGTCCGATCGACGAGAACCTCGACCTGTTCCGGCGCATGCGCGCCGGCGACTTCGAAGACGGCCAGTATGTGCTGCGCGCGAAGATCGACATGGCGTCGCCGAACATCAACATGCGCGACCCGGCGCTCTACCGTATTCGGCGCGCCACGCACCACCGAACGGGCGATGCGTGGTGCATCTACCCGATGTACGACTACGCGCATCCGCTGTCTGACGCACTCGAAGGCATTACGCACTCGCTCTGCACCCTCGAGTTCGAAGACCATCGTCCGCTGTACGACTGGTGCGTCGACAACCTGTTCCAGGGCGACAAGCCCCAGCAGATCGAGTTCGCGCGGCTGAATCTGAACTACACGGTGATGAGCAAGCGCAAGCTGCTGCAGCTCGTGCAGCAGAATCACGTGTCAGGCTGGGACGACCCGCGGATGCCCACTGTGGCCGGCCTGCGGCGTCGCGGGTACACGCCCGAGTCGATCCGTAACTTCTGCGCGCGCATTGGCGTCGCGAAGAAGGAGAACGTCATCGACATGGCGCAGCTCGAACACGCGGTGCGTGAAGACTTGAACCGCCGCTCGCCTCGCGTCATGGCGGT
>JBEBGB010001320.1:0-1063 GCA_040081675.1 Vicinamibacterales bacterium | reverse complement strand
CTCGTCGGGCTGATCCATGTCGGCGAAATGATTCGGCCCTTCGTTCCCACGACTGAAGCCTTGCTGCGCGATGCGCGGCTTCCAGAAGAAGTCGGGCACGTCGGCGAGCGGCACAAATGCCTGCGACCCCATGCCCTTGAAGTCGCTCTTCTCGATGGTCTCCGCGGAGTGGCTGATGATGTCGGCGTTGCGCTTCATGAGCCTGACTAACTTCGGGAACCGCGTGGACAGCGCAACCTGCGTCCGCGCGGCAATCGAGAAGTGTCCGACCGCGCCCCAGGTGTCGCTCTGATCGAGGTTCCAGGCTCTGACCGGATCAACCTCCAGCTGCGCGCACACACGAGAGAGAAACGTCGCAAGCGCATAGCTCTGTGGACGCGCGGAGCCGGCCGAGTGCAGCATGTTGCGCCCCCACTGGATGGCCAGTGGCAGACACATGTCGGGCGCCTTGTCCTTGGCTTCCTTGGCTTCCTTGGCGTCCCTGGCGACGCCCTGTGGCGCCGCGGGCGTAGACGACGATGGGGAGTTAGAGACAGGGTCGAGCAGCCACAGCGTGCCCGAGTCGCCTGGATGTGTCGCGAATGGCTTGACTGTCGTCTTCGCGCTGGTGCCGCTCGTGCGCGGTCCGATCAGCACGTCCGAGATGTACTCGAACCCGCCACCGGTCTTGTACCGATAGAACAACGCGTGAATCTCACCCTGCATGACGCCGCTGGCAGCGCCCGCACCGCGGACGTGACAGCCAATGAGAGCCAGCGACAGGTTGTTCACCGACAGATCGACCATCGGCCCCATCTGGCCGATGCCGCGAATATCGGTCGTCCACCGATCGAGGTTGTCGACATCGATCAAGCCGACATCGACGTTCACGTATGCATCCGTTCCAGGCCATCCCGGATACAGCGAGCTGAACGCTTCCCTGGTCATGTGCCGGGCCGCGGTCACGCCAATCCGCTCGATTCGTCCATCGAGGCGGCTGTACACCACCTCGCCCTCCTCGCCTGCGACATGCCGATTGGTCAGGCCGTAGACCTTGTGGCCATCGCTGACGAGACATGCCACC
>JBEBGB010001319.1:0-1064 GCA_040081675.1 Vicinamibacterales bacterium | reverse complement strand
ACCGACGTAGACTCGGCGACACTGACGTTCAGCATAGTCACCAGCCCGAGCCACGGCTCGCTGACGGGCGCGCCGCCAAGCGTGATGTACGGCCCGACCTTGAACTACAACTCCACCGACGGGCCGGAGAGCTTCACGTTCAAGGCACACGAGAGTTCAACCTGGAACAACCTCGGCCAAGACTCGTCGCCCGCGTCGATCGACGTCACCGTCACTCCCGTCAACGACGCGCCGAGCTTCTTGAAAGGGGCGAACCAGTCGGTGACGCAGCCGGCCGGAGCACAAAGCGTTGTGGGTTGGGCTACGAACATCAAACGCGGACCGTTGAATACGGCGAACGAAGACGGACAGACGGTCGATTTCGTGGTCACAAACAACAGCAACGCGCTGTTCTCAACGCAGCCCGCGATCGCGCCAGATGGCACGCTTACCTACACACCGGCATCCAGCGCAGCCGGCGTTGCAACGGTCACGGTGAGGATCCATGACAACGGTGGCGTGGACGCTGCGCATGGTGGGATCGACCTCAGCGCCGCGCAGGTATTCACCATCACGCTCATTCGACCGAGCTATGTGTTCGTGAACGTCCAGAACGCACCGCCACCGGCCGGCAAGACGTTCAAGGCTGGAAGTGCCGTTCCAATGAAGTGGAGTTACTCTGATGGGACGACCGTGGTCCCCAGTGGGCACTTGACCTTCACGGTTTTGGTGAGAGGGCCACTTCCCAGCACGACCGCCCGGACCATCACTAACACCGACCCCGGAAGCAGTTCGTTCCGCTACGAGGCGTCGACGAAGACTTGGCAATTCAACCTTCAGACGAAGGAAGCGAACGGAAAGAGTTATCCGGTGGGAGCCTACAACGTCACGGTGACGCCCTCGACGCCGGACTATCAACCGAGCCCGACCTTCCAGATCAACCTGGTGAAGTAGGGAAGGAAAGCGGTCGCGTCTTCTACTGTCCGGCGCGCCGGCGGACTTCAGGCAGGAGTGGGTCGTCTTTTGATTGACCGCGGATCGCGAGATACGCTCGGTACGAGTCGGCAAACCCGGCGTTCTTGAGC
>JBEBGB010000441.1:0-4495 GCA_040081675.1 Vicinamibacterales bacterium | reverse complement strand
CAGCAGGTCATTCGCGACCTCGGCGTCCAGGTGAACTACGTGCACAAGTCGGGCGCCGACTACGGTGCGTGGCAGGACATTGCCGGCACCTACACACAGGTGCCGTATGTGGACAGCGTTGGGATCGACGCCACGGGACAGACCGTCATGGTCTACAAGCTGACGAGCGACCCAGCCGGTCGCGTCTTCATGCAGACCAATCCCGACGGGATGTACATGAAATACAACGGCATGACCTTCACCGCAACGAAGCGCATGTCGCACAACTGGCAGGCGGTGTACTCGCTGGTGCTGTCGAAGGCGGAGGGGCGCATCGGCTCGAGCGCCAGAGCGGTCTCTTCGACGACGCAGAGCAGCCAGGCTGGCACGTTCGGCAGGGAAGTGGCGGGACCGAACGACTACGTGAACACCGACGGTTTGCTGGTGGGCGACCGCCCGGTGATCAGCAAGCTGCAACTGAGCTATCGACTGCCGTTCGGAGTGCTGGTCGCGACCAACATGCAGTACCAGAGCGGTCGCTTCTACTCGAGACAGATTCGGGTCTCAGGGCTTGGATTCCCGGCCGCACCGACCATCAACATGGAGGCGAACACGGGTGACCGACGCGTTCCGCCCGTCAAGATGATCGACGTCCGCGCACAGAAGGACATCAAGCTCTCGGCCACGACGAACATTGGCCTGTTCCTCGATCTGCTCAATCTGAACAACAGCGACCAGAGCGAAGGCATCGCGTCCGCGCTCGGCACGTCGTCGTCGTTCGGCACGCCGACTCGGTACATCCCGCCGCGGCGCGCCATGTTCGGCGCGAAGTTCCGCTGGTAGGACATGACGTCGGGACCTCCGTCGCCCAGGGGCGGCGGAGGTCGCATTCCCTTCACCCGTCATTGGAGAACGTGCACATGAAGATGTTTCGCATTGGAATCGCCGCCCTGTTGACGCTGACCGTGTCGGGCGCTCCGGCATTTGCTGGTGAACTCCGCGACAGCGTCGCGGCAGCTGCGACGGCGGCCGCGAAGACCGACAGCCAGGAGACGCCCATGAAGTCGGGTGGCGCGAACAAAGCCATGGTGTTGGGCGGCTCGGTGCTCTTCGCGGGCGGCATGGCCTACGGACTGTTCGAGTTCATCAACAACAAGAACGGCAGCTACTCGGAGTTTGGCGAGGCAGCGGCGACGAACAAGAAGGCCGGAGCCGCCGGTCTGAGCATTGCCTTCGCCGGCGGCGCGATGATGCTGCTCGGTAAGCACGGCAAGTCGCTGCCATCGCTCACCTTTGGAGCAAAGACCGTTGGATTGGCCAAGAAAGTGTCCTGGTAGCGCAGTGATGGCGCGGAGAGGAGTCGAGTCTTGATGACTGGCAGGACCACATGGTTTCGAGCGCTCGTGCTTGCTGGCGGCCTGAGTGTCGCGGTGGGTTCGTCCGCCGTCTACGCGCAGACCGCAGACGACCAGGGAATTCCGGTCGAGAGCGAGCTCGTGAAGAGCAAGTGCGGCGGGTGCCACAAGCCTGACGCCAACAACCGGATGTCGCGCATCTCGTATCGACGCGCCAGCCCCGAGAACTGGGAGCGCACGGTCGAGCGGATGATCAGCATCAACCACGCCGCGGTGAGCGGCGCCGATGCGCGGGTGATTGTGAAGTACCTGGCCGACCACAACGGCCTCGCACCGGAAGAGGCGCGACCTGCGGCGTTCGAGTACGAGCGTCGTATCATCGAGTACGCCTTCCAGGGTGACTCCGACACGGCCGCTCTCTGCCAGGCGTGTCACTCGTTCGGCCGCGTCATGAGCGAGCGACGCACGAACGAGGAGTGGGGACTGCTGGTGGCGATGCATCGGGGCTACTTCCCGCTCGTCGACAATCAGCCGATGCAGAACGGTCAGGGCTTTCGCCGATCCCGTGCGCTCGCCGCTGACGTGACCGACAAGCGCCAGCCCATGGAGAAGGCCATCGCCTATCTCTCCAAGACCTTTCCGCTCATCACCAATGAGTGGACCGCGTGGTCGTCGGCTGCATCGCCGGGCTCGGTGGGCGGTCGGTGGGCAGTGACCGCCAACGTCCCTGGCAAAGGCCCCGCCTTCGGCGAAATGACAGTGACGCCGGACTCGTCCGGCCCGGACACCTTCGTCACGAAGACGACGCTGACGATCGCGCGGACCGGCGAGACCGTGTCCCGGACAGGCAAAGGTCTGCTCTACACCGGCTATCAGTGGCGCGGACGCGGATTCGACGCGGGCACGCCCGATGACCCTTGGCGAGAGGTGATGTTCGTCGAACGCAATCGCGCCGAGATGTGGGGGCGCTGGTTCACCGGCGCCTATGACGAGACCGGATTCGACGTGAAGATGACCAAGCTGTCGGCGGCGCCAACGATACTGGGCACCGGCCAGCTGTCGGTGAAAACGGGAGCGGCATCGGCGACGCTGCAGATCTTTGGAGCCAACCTTCCGGCCGCCACGCCGGCTGACATTACTCTCGGTCAGGGCGTCAAGGTCACGAGCGTGACGAGCGCTTCGGCGTCGGTGATCACCCTGCAGCTTGCGGTGGCCTCTGACGCGAAACCGGGCCCGCGCGACGTATCGATCGCAGGCACCGTTCGTCCAGCCGCCTTCGTGGTCTACACCAAGGTCGACGGCGTGCGCGTGCTGCCTCGTGCCGGCCTCGCCCGCACCGGCGGGGCTGTCTACCCGAAGATGTTCCAGCAGTTCGAAGCCATGGCATTCGCCAACGGCCCGGACGGAAAGCCTGACACCGACGATGACTGGCCGCTCGGGCTGGTCGATGCCAAGTGGGCGCTGGAAGAGTACACCGCGACCTTCAACGACGACGACCTGAAGTTTGTCGGCGCGATCGACGCGAAGGGCTTTTTCACGCCGAACGTCGACGGCCCGAATCCCGATCGCAGCGGCAATCGCAACAACATCGGAGACGTCTGGGTGGTGGCCGACTACGCGCCGGACGGAGCGCCGGAACCCATCCGCGCCCGTGCGCACCTGCTCGTCGCGCCGCCGGTGTTCATGCGCTGGGTGTCGTCCGAGGTGGGCAAATGATCACAGGACTTGCCGTTCGAGAACATCACCGGTTCGAGACAGCGGGCAAGCCGTATCTCTACCTCGTTCCGAGCGCGGCGATCGTGGGCCTCGACCCAGCCGCCGACATGGTCATGCAGGTGCTGAGCCACGGCAAACAGACCCGAGACCAGCTCACAACCCTGGCCGACGGAATCTTCACCGAAGAAGAGATCGACGGATCCATCCAGGAACTGCTGACGATGCGGGCGATCGGTCCGACGGAGATGGTCGAGGCTCCGCTGCCGAAGTTCATCCCGCTCACTCCTCTCCCGTTGACGACGATGGTGCTCAACGTCACCAACCAGTGCAACCTGGCGTGCACCTATTGCTACGAGTACGGCGAGGACAAAATCGTCGACACCGAGAACGGCTCGCAGCCCAAGTTCATGTCGATCGAAACCGCGAAGCAGAGCGTCGAGTTCATGCTGAAGGAGGCGGGCGACAACAAGATCGCTCACCTCACCTTCTTCGGCGGCGAGACGTTGATGAACTTCCCGGTGCTGAAGGCCACCGTCGCCTACGCCCGGAAGCGAGGCGCGGAAGTGGGCAAGGAGGTCGACTTCAGCCTGACCACGAACGCCACGCTGCTCAAGCCTGATGTGATCGAGTTCCTCGTCGAGAACGAGGTCGGCGTGACGATCTCGTTCGACGGTCCACCCGAAATGCAGAACAAGTTCCGGGTGTTCCACAACGGGCGGGGCAGTTACGACATCGCGGCCCCGAAGATCAAGGAACTGCTCCAGAAGCAGAAGCGGCGGCCCGTGGGCGCGCGCGTCACGCTCACCCAGCAGAACCTCGACGTCCGGAAAATCTACGAGCATCTCACCGAGGAAATCGGGTTCCGCGAAGTGGGCTTCGCGCCGGTGACCACCGCACCGGGCCGGAACTACGCGCTCGACGAGCAGGGCTACGACCACATGCTCGCCCAGTTCACCGCGCTCGCCGAGGACTTCAAGGAGGCGTCCATCGCCGGCCGCTTCCATGGCTTCTCGAACGTGAAGGAAACAATCGAGGAGATTCACAAGGGGATGAGCAAGGCCTATCCCTGCGGCGCCGGCATTGGGCTGATGGGCGTGTCGACGTCGGGTGACGTGGCGCTGTGCCACCGCTTCGCCGGCTCCGATTCCCACAAGCTCGGTACTGTGGCCGACGGCATCGACCGTGCCGTGCAGAGCGACTTCCTCGACAAGCATCACCTGAACAACAAGACCGACTGCAGCTCGTGCTGGGCTCGACCAGTGTGCTCGGGCGGTTGCTACCACGAGGCGCACACGCGGTACGGCGATACGACGAAGGCAAACCTGCACTACTGCGATTGGATTCGCGCGTGGACCGACGTCTGTCTGAAGGTCTATGCCGAGATTGCCGAACGCAACCCGGCCTGGCTGACGCAATTCGATCGTGAAGAAATGGCGGAGCGCGTC
>JBEBGB010001318.1:0-1066 GCA_040081675.1 Vicinamibacterales bacterium | reverse complement strand
CTGGTGGGGCGGGCGGGGCAAAAGGCCCAGGAGTAGCGTCGACCGCCTATCGCCCATCGCCCACCGCCTGTAGGATCAGTCAAATGCGTCTCGGCATCAAAGGCAAGCAAGTCCTCGGCGTCACCACCATCGTGGGCGCCGTTGTGGTCGTGCTCAGCCTGATGCACCTCGCGGGGCTCGCGGAAGTGAGCCTGGACGAGAGCCACGCGCGCGCCGAACTCCTCGGCAACGCCATCACTCACCGTGCGCAGAAGGTCGATGTCGGCAACATCGACCCGTTTCAAGCGCTGCGTGCCGACCCCGGACTCCGCTCCATTCTCGAGGCCAGCCTGTACGGCAATGACGTGACGTCCGCCGCAATCGTGGACGAGCAGGGCATTGCCGTGATGAATGCCGATCCGTCGCAGGAGCAACTGCCGGTTCATGTGGCCGCAGACCTCAACGAGCTGCTCGCAAGCTCGGAGTTCCGCAAGCTGACCACAATTTACCGGGACCAGGGTCGGAACCTCGATTACTCGACCCCTCTGCTGCTTGGTGATCGTCCCATCGGTTCAGTACGCATCGGCGTGTCGACGCTCCTCATCAGACGCGACTTGAATCGCTCGCTCGGTCCAGCGGTCATCACGGCGCTTCTGGCGCTCGGTGTGGCCATCTTCGGCGCCACGGTTCTTGCGCAGCTGCTCTTGCGGCCGATCCACGTCATTCGAAGCGGACTCACACGTCTCGGAAAGGGCGAGAAGGACGTTCAACTGGATCTCGACCAGGCCGACGAGTTCGGCGAACTCGGTACCTTTTTCAACACCGTCAGCGCGCAGATTGCCGCCGATCGGTCGCAGATGGCTGGCCACGTGGCGAACCTGGAGTCGGCTGTTGAGCATCTCGAAGATGCCGTCGCCATAGTCGGACCGGATGGCCGACTGCTCTTCGCCAATCCTGCGATGCGCACGCTCGTGCCGTCAGCCGGCGTCGGCGCCGTTCTCGCGGACCTCGTGCCCGCACAGCACCCGCTGCGGAGCATCGTCGAGGAATCGCTCAGCACGCGCCAATCACGCGGCCCGACGACTGC
>JBEBGB010000056.1:0-16251 GCA_040081675.1 Vicinamibacterales bacterium | reverse complement strand
CTGTCACTCGATTCGGGATGTAGCGCAGCCTGGTAGCGCACCTGACTGGGGGTCAGGGGGTCGCAGGTTCGAATCCTGTCATCCCGACCAATTTTCCCCGCCGTAGGTCACCTATAGGTCACCGGTCGATCTTGGCGATGGTGCAAGGGACTCGACAGTCACCGCTCGGGTGCTGCCGGATAACGGATAAGCTGCGGGATCGGGTCCAAGTCTCTCTGCCACACTTTCAGGTCCTTCACCTTACCCTGTGCACTTGCGTTGCCTGAGTCGCCACCGAGGCTAGACTTGGTCGAGCAGTGAAGAAGCCGCCTCTCGACTACGTCGCTGAGTTCATTCGGAGCGTTCACGCCCACAGAGAACGCGGCCTGACGGAGCAGCACTCAGGCACCGTAGTCGTCACGTCCGGTAAATCGTTGGTTCTCGATGACCTGCAGCATCGGCTCTTCGCCATCGCGCTTCTGAAATCTTGGGCGGCACACGCGCTCAACGGCTCGAGAATCGGCGTACGATCCGCGATTCGTATAACGTGCGATCGAAGATCGTTCATAGCGGGTCATACGAGGTCACTGACGACAGCCATGGCCGCCTCAGGTGGATGACAAAGAGAATCCTGCTCAGACTCGTCATCAAGAGACGTTTGTGGACTAAGACCTCGAAGGAACTGGACAACTGGCTTGAGGGACTTACTCTCCGTTAACTAAGCCCGCTCGTAGCCATGACAGGGGTGCTTCAGAACGTCCGCGATACCGAAAATAGAGTTCGACTACATCATCCAGGTTTCGAAGGCGGCCGCCGGGCGTAGCGGGCGTCCGCCTCCCCCAGACCGGCTACAGAGGCGCGAGCAGGTCATTCGGAAAGACGAGGAGATGTTCCAGGTATCGCGCGGCTGGGCTGGCGCTAGAATTGATTGAGGGCTATGAACCGGGGGCTTGCATCCGCGGTACTCTGGAGGACAGAACCATGAGCACGACTTTAGAGAGCGTCATGCGTCCAGACATCGTAGGATTTGATCGAAACGGCCAAATTCGGTTGGTGGCTGAAGTGAAGAATCGCCGTGGCGCAAGCCCAGACTGGGCCACTCAGCTGCGGCGAAACATCGTGGCGCATGCTTCGGTCGCTCCGACCGCTTACTTTCTCCTCGTGCTGCCTGACCAGCTATATCTCTGGAAGCCGACGCCGAAACCGGAGCTTGATCGGAAGCCAGACTGGCGTTCGGTCGTTCCCGAATGGGTCGGAGAGAATACTTCGAGCACGAGTGCATTTGAAGTATCGAGCTTTGGATGGTTATCGGATTTGACTCGCTTGACTTCTCCTGAAGTCCTGCGGCACGACCCCGGTTGGAATTGGGCAACGGAGTCCGGTCTGGCCGACAGCCTGCGCGGAGGGCGCGTTGAGATTCAGCCCGACCTATGAGGGTGTACGCTGAATCGAATTTCGTCCTGGAGATCGCACTAGACCAGGAGGAAGTCGGCGCGTGTCGTGACCTAATCGAAGGCGCGACAGCCAAACATATTTCGGTGGTGATTCCCGCCGTCTCGGTGTTTGAGCCGTTCTACAAGATCGCTGGCAGCGGGAAACGGCGGCGCGACCTCGCCCAGCAGGTTGAGGCACAAGCGCGCGAATTCGGCCGAACGAAAGGTTTTGAAGAGAGCAGCCGCAGTCTCCGAGACTTGATTCGTGTCTTTGCAGAATCCGAGAACGCGGAGCAGGCAGGGCTCTCATCGGCGCTCGAAACCGTTCTGAAGACGTGTGAGGTGATACCTCTCACCGCCGACGTAGTGTCGCGTGCGCTGACGGACGTGCATCCTCGCCTTGGTCTTGACCTGCCTGATGCTCTGGTTTATGCGTCCGTGCTTGAACATCTCAGGACTGCGAGCACAGACAAGTCATGCTTCATCACGAAGAATGCGAATGACTTCGGTGATCCGGACATCGAGAACGAGCTGGCAGCTCTGGATTGCAAGCTTTTGTTCAAGTTCTCCGACGGCCTGGGTTACTCCAAAGCGTCGTAAGCCTCATCCGGGGGGACGTCAGTGTCCGCGACGACGACCGTCATTTCGAGAAGGCGACGGCCGTGTCGCTATCCCGGCGAACATCATCCAGCGTGAGATCGAGGAATACGCCGTGCGCTTTCAGAAAACCATCCATCTCGTAGCGGGATTCGAGGCCAAGCAGTCGGCGGCCCTGAGACACCGTCAGCTTCCCGGAGCGAACGCCCTCCAGGGCGACCGCTTCGATGGCCGCGCGCGTCAAGTCGCCTGGCTCGGGAGCAAGCTGCTTTGCCAGATCTTCGGGAATCTCCAAGTGCACCTGCATGACGGCCTCCGATTGCATCATCCCCCTCGGGATGCGGTCATGGCAAAACGAGCCGAGAACCATGGACGGCTTGGAGGGCAGGCGTGTTCGGCAGCCGAATGATCTTCACGCCCGACGGCCCGAGCGCCTCCTGCGCCTGGGCCGCGACGCGTTCGTGATGGGTGAACAGCAGCACCTGAACGTGCCCGGATAGCTCCTGCAGCACTCGAAGCCCCGCCTCCGTCCTGTCGTCGTCGAAGTGGACGAAGAGGTCGTCGAGGATCAGCGGCAGACGCCGATCCTGCTGGACGAAGTGTTCAAGGGCGGCCAGGCGCAGGGCGAGGTACAGCTGATCCCGCGCACCGGTGCTGAGCCTCGCGACGTCAACCGAGCCGCCCGCCGATGTCTTGGCAAGGATCACCGGAACGCCGCTGTCGTCAACGTCAGTATCCAGGCCGGCGTAGCGGCCGAGCGTGAGGTTGCGGAATAGCTGGCTCGCACGCGTCAGGATCGGCCCCTGGTTGCGTTCGCGGTAGTCTGCGATCTGCTTCTGCAGAAGTGTCCTTGCAAGTACGACGCGAACGTACTCCTCACCATTCGCGACAACGTCCGCCAGGGCTTCCTGCGCCTGTTCCGCCGCCACCGCAGCCTGGTCGGAGGCGCCGATGCCGGAGCGCTGGTTCCCAAGCTTTCCAACGAGCTGTGCCACCTCTCCGCGGCGCTGATCAAGGCTTCCGACCTGGCGTCCCAGTTCTCCGATCTCTGCCTCGAGGTCGATGCCGTCGAAGTCGTTCACGTCGCGATCCAGGCGAGCCAGCGGCAATCCGGTAGTGGCAATCAACTGCGTCTCCGCCTCGGCGATGCGCTTCGTGCACGCGTTGTATTGCTCGGTACGGGCCACTGCCTCGAGCAGCGCGTGCTCATCTGCAAGCCCGGCCGCGGCGGTCATCCGAGCGATGTCGGCCTCGCTGGCATCGACCTGTGCCTGCGCCGTATCAACGTCACCAGACTTCTTGTCATGCTCGGCCCGAAGCGAGCCGTACAGCGTGGCGGCGCTCTTCGCGGCGCCGAGCCGCGCGTTGAGCACGCCGATTGCCACCTCGGGCTGGGACACGTCGATGTCGGCGTGGCCCGGGAGCGCCTGGACGACCGAGACGAGGCGCGCCGCGATTTCGGCGTTGCGCCGCTCGATGCCGGCGACTCGCCGCTGCTTCTCGTCAAGCGATTCCGATGCGGCCTCGATTTCCGAGATGGCGGCCACGACCGCGCTCACGTCGGCGGGGGCGGTGTCCTGTGCAAGGCCGAGCGCAGCCACCGAACCGGCCCAGTGCGTTGCCCAGGCCGCCAGCGCCTGGTCGGTGGCGGCCACTTTGGCTTCGAGGCTTCGGACACCGTCGGTGAGATCATCAACGGACTTCTCCAGGCTCGCGCGGACCTCACGTGCCTTGTCGGATCGGGCGCAGACCAGCTCCGCAAGTTCGAGCAGTGCCGCAAGGCTGAAACGCTCGACATGTTCTTCACCCAGTCCATCGAGGAGCTGGCACAGATCGCCCTGGTGACGTCCGATGGTCGCCTGCTGGGCGGCTGCTTCGGCATCCAATCCGCGAAGCGTGACAGCATCAGCGGCAGCGTGACGGAGCCGATCGAGAAGATCACTCATCTCCTGCCGGCCGCGCGGTTCGACGCGAAGGGGACGCCAGATCCCGGCCCATCCCTCGCGCGCCGCGTTTGCGTTCGCCCGAGCGCCCTTGAGCTTTGTTGTCTGTGCGGCCAGGGCGCCTTCGATTGACTCGATGTCGCGTTCGAGCAGGATTCGTCGCTCGACGGCGCTCGCGTCACGGCGCAGGCGATCGGATACGTCGTCCGCGCGCTCGACTGAGACCTCGTAGGCCGCGTCAAGAGGGACACCCTCCGTCCAGCGCCCAAGGGCCGCCTCGTCTGCGCCGCCTTGGAGCCAGGCTGCTCGCACCAGGCGCCAACCCTCGTCCCGTCGCGCCCGCGCCTCGCTGAGTTCCCCTTCCGACGGGGGCGCTTCTCGATGCAGCAGCTCGTCAAGCTCCGTACGCCGCTTCTCTCGCTGCTCTTGCAACTTGCGAAGATCCGTCTCACTTCTCTCGACTTCGGCTGCCGAGGCCGTGACGGCAGCATCGGCTTCCGTCACCCGACTCGGTGCCGGGAGCGGCAATTCGTCGATCGCGCGAGGAGCGGCCGTGATTCCGAGGGAGGCGACGGTTGCCCCGAGTGTCTTCTCCAGCTCGGTCAGCTTCTGGTGTGTCGCATCCCGCACTGCTTCGAGCCGTCCCTCGGCTCGGATGCGACCCACTGCGGAGCGGAGTTGCGCGACGTCAAGCGGCGCCGGTGCCTCTCTCAACTGATCGACTTCGTGGCTCAAGCGTCCCGACGCTTCGATGAGGAGAGACCGCGTAGACGTCGCCGCGCTGGCCAACTCGGTATGCTCCCGCGTCAGACGTTCGATCGCTGCGCGAACCGCGGCGGAAATCGTGGGTAGGCCATCAGGTCCGACAGGACATCCTTCCGGGATGGATCGTCGCAGGCTCCCGATGTGGCGCTCCAGATCGCCGACCTGCTTGTTGAGCGACGGGAGATCCTTCATGTTCACCCGAAGCGTGCCGATGTCTGTGACCAGGTCCCCGATGAGGTCGGCCTGGGCAATCAGCGGCTCGTCAACCGTGACCTGCGACAATTCCTCTGTCAGCCGTGCGAGGTCGCTGGACGCCATGGCGAGCTTCGACTGCGCGTCATGCCGGAGCTGCTGTGCTGCGTCGAGCCGGGCTGGCACGTCCGGCGTGACGCGGGGGCCCTGTCCCTCGAGCAGCAAGAGGTCGGCCTTGGCCTGTCGTCGCGCGTGTACCAGCGGCCGTGTAGCCCGAACGCGCTCGGCTAAATTCTTCCGCTCGGACAGTGCTCGGGCCTGCGCGGCGACGGATTCAAGGTCCGCCTCGGCCTGGCGCAGGTCGTCGTCGAGCTTGATGACCTCGGCCGCGCTCTTCGACAGATCGCGAACCTTCGCGGAGAGCTCCTTGTACGAGCGGATCCCGCTGTTGATCGAGGGAACAGACCCAGACGGCTTGAAGAGTGCGTCAGCCCTCGACTCGAGATGGGCCATGGCCTTGTTCAACCGCGTCAAGCCCGTCCCGGCACCGAAGAGGGCCTGACCCAGTTCGCCGTCATTCTTGAGAAGCGACTCGCCGCCGGTTGTGATCTCCTCGTGACTGATCGAAAAGAGCGTTTCGTATACTCGCGCATCGACGTCGCGAAGGAAGGCCCGCAGCACGCTCTCGTCAAGAACCTCATCGGCCGGGGACCGCAGCGTGCCGGACTTCCGCTTGATTCTGGTAATGGCGAGTTGGGCGCCGGTCTCGTCGGTCAGCACCGCACCGACTCGCAGGTCCTGCGTGGCGTGCACGAAGGCGTAATCAGAGCGGTGGGGCATGCCGTAGAACAGCTCACGTATGGCTGCCATCGCGGTGGTCTTGCCGGCCTCGTTGGCGCCCACGATGACATTCACTCCAGCGGGCAACAGGTCGAGCGCCGCGTCGGTGAACATGCCGAATCGCGTGAGGTCGAGGCGTTCGATCCTCACTCGTCCGTCTCCTCGAGCAGCGACTGAATCAGTTCAAGGCTGGCGTCGAGCGTCTCGGCGATGTGCGCCGTGCTCCCCAGCGAAGTCGTGTCGAAGGCTGCGGAGTCGCCGCTTCTGGCATCGGCGGCGATCTTGTTGCGAAGACCGGTGAAGAGGCTCTCGTACTCCATGAGGGCCGCAGGGTCTTGTCCGACCGCGTTCACCCGCGCAGCGATGGCCCCAATGGTGTCGCCCTCCCCGCGGTCGACCAGCTCCACGGGCCGGCGGGTCGCGAGCGTGACCTTCTCAACCCACACAGCGCCCGCTCTCACGCCGAGCGCACGGATCTCCGCCTCGACAGCCGCAGCGTCGTGCCACAACTCAGCGTGAGCCGGCGACCGGCCCGTGATGCGGACTCGCGCGGCTACGAGCCGATCGGACGACGTGGTCACCGCCGATTCGAGGGAGCGGCTGACAGCGGCGAGACGTCGTCCACGCTCTCGAGTTCAGTGGCATTCACGTGACTCTCGTGCCACCGGACGACATCCAGGCTGAGATGTTCGACCGATCGTACGTTGCTCCCCTCAACGGTGACGAGCGACGCACCCTTCGAACCGAGTTCGCGGGCATGGCGCCCCTGCAGGTTGCCGGGGAAGATGATCCACGGGTCCGTGAGGACCTCTTCCCGTTGGTGGACATGTCCCAGTCCCCAGTACTGATAGCCCCGGCTTCGGAGAGTGTCGATGGTGGTCGGTGCGTAGGACGCGTGATTCGGGCGCCCGTCGAGGCTCGTGTGGAGCAGGCCGATGGTGAACAAGCCCGAATCCGCCAGTGGGTACGCCGCCGCGAGGTCTGCGCTGACCGCCTTGGTGGAGTAGCCCTGGCCGACGATGGCGACGTTGAGATTGTCAAATCGCTTGGTCTCGGGTTTCGCGCTCGAAAGCTGGGTCACGTTCGGTGGCAGCCTGAGCTTTCGGCTGATCTCGCTGGCGGCATCGTGGTTCCCCGCCACAAAGACCACCGGAATGCCCACCGCCTCGAGCCGCGAGAGTTGCGCGATCCAGAACAATCCGGTGCTGTAGTCCTTCCAGTCGCCGTCGAACACGTCCCCTGCAATGACGACGAGGTCGACCCCATGGGAGATGGCCGCGTCCACCAGATTCTCCACGGCGCGTCGCGTGGCGCCGCGGATCTGCTCGACCGGTGCGCCTTCATAGGCCGACAGTCCGCGCAGCGGGCTGTCAATGTGCAGATCGGCCGCGTGCAGAAACTTCATGGCTGACCGGCCTAGTCTCGCGTGAGCGACATCAGAGGCATGGCGACCGTGCAGCGCCCCAGCGCCCCGTCTGTGTGCGTCACCGTTTCGGCCGCTTCCCGGCGCGAGTTCCGGCTCTCTCTCGCAGTTGTTTCGCGGTCGTTTCGAGGGCATCGTGGATGGTGCGTTCGGCTTCGGCTTCCACGAGCGCGCGCCGCCGTTCAGTAAACGCCTCGTATTCAGCCTCTGCCCGGGCGTCGGCGTCAGCCTTGCTGAGTGCACCCTTACCGTGGAGCACAGCTCGTTCGTTGAAACTCAGGAAGGCGTCGAGCCTTGAGCCCCAGTCTTTTAGAAACACCTGCAGTCGTCGCCGCGCCTGGTCCTCCGCGAAATCCAGCCACATGACGACGATCCGGTTCAACTCGGCGATCTCGTGTTCGTCGAGGTAGTTCTTGGCGACCGTGACATCGTGCTTGCGAACTGCGTCGCCCTTCCAGGTCGTCAGGCCCATGTTCGGCTTGTCGCGGTTTGCGCGGCCGGCAATCAGCTCGGCAGCCGTCTTGCCGCTGGCGGCAAAGTGCAGCTTGTTCTGGATCGTCTGGTAGAACACGGCGACATCGGCGCTCTTGGGGTCGTAGTCCCCCGCAAGCGCGAAGATCTCGCGCACCCGCAGATACATCCGGCGCTCGCTGGCGCGGATGTCGCGAATCCGCTCGAGCAGTTCGTCGAAGTAGTCGGGGACACCGGAGCCGTCGACGGGCGGGTGCTTGAGCCGCTCGTCGTCCATGGTGAAGCCCTTGACCAGGTACTCCCGAAGGCGCTCAGTCGCCCAGCGCCGGAACTGAGTTCCCCGTTCAGAGCGAACTCGATACCCGACCGCGAGGATGGCATCGAGACTGTAGTGCTCAACGAGGCGTGAGACCTCCCGCTGGCCCTCTCGGCGAACTATCCGGAATTTCCGGATAGTTGGGCTTGGATCCAGCTCACCCTCCTCATAGATGTTCTGCAGGTGCTCGTTGACGGTCCGGACATCCTTCTGGAACATCTCCGCGATGAGCGCCTGGCTCAGCCACAGCGTCTCGTCGGCGAACCGGCACTCCACGCGGGTGCGGCCCTCGTCCGTCTGATAGAGGACGATTTCTCCAAGAGGCGCCGGCTGGTTGGCCATCGTCTTTGGGTTTCGCACGTTCCGGGCCAGCTCAGCCCACCGTAATTGGCATGAGCGTCATGGTGTCATTGCCGAAGATGTCGATGACCTTCACGGCGACGGTGTAGCGGCCCGGCTTCTCGTAGAGATGCGGAGCTGTCGTCAGGTCGAGGGCGCGGTTCTGGCGGGTGCGGAAGCTTTGCCACTCGTTCTCGAAGATGTAGGCACCGGTCCAGCGGTCCTCGAACTCGGTGGCGGGGAGCATCAGCTCGCGCTGGGCTGGCTCCTGGCCGGGGAGGTGACCCTGCACGCTATTGATCACGGCGTTGATGCCGGCGCCCTTGGGTACCTTGATGATTTCCTGCCGGCTCTCGTAGTTGAAGTCCACCGCCCAGTAGTCCACCCAGTCCGTCCAGTGCTTGGTGAGGACGTCGCGGGTGATGACGCCCTGCTTGTCTTTGCTGATCTTGATGAGCGCGCCGGCCTCGCAGACGACCTCGCTCTTGCCGTCCTTCAGCTCCGCGGCAATTGAATCGGCCAGGCCCTGCGAGTAGTAGACCGAGAAGTCGGTCAGCTCCACGGCGAGGGCCAGCGGGTTGCCCTTGTCGAAGCGAGGCATGACCTCGATGGCGGCCACCTCGTGAAAGCGGACCTGGCCGCGCTCGACGGCGCGCTTATCGAAGACTTCCGGCGGGATGGTCTTCGGGACCAGGTCGATGCCCTTCTGTTTCGCTTCGTCGAGAACGGCGGGGAAGAGGCCCATCTCGAACTCGAAGGCAAGGACGTCCACGCGCGTGGCGCCGCGCTTGCGGCACTCGGTGATGACCTCCTCGACGAACAGGCGGCCCACTGGTAGGTTGATCGGCCCGACCACAACCAGGCGCGAGCCCGACTTGCCGTGGAAGAAGCCGGCGTCGGGCAGCGGCTCGGCGCGATACGCCTTGAGGATGAGATCCCGGAACTCCTGCTCACGCCGGGCAAGCGCCTGTTCCTTCTGCTTGCCGGTGAGCCGGCCCGAGACGTTCAGGTAGACCTGCCGCTCGTAGCGCCCGAGGTTCAGGACCTCGAACGCACGGAACGTCTCGTCCTTGGCCCGGCGCTCGCGCTGCACCTGAATCAGCCGCTTGCGCGTGGTGTGGATGGCGAATTTACCAAGATCCGTGGCAATCCATTTTCGATTGAGCTTCTCGGCGACGGCAGCCGTCGTCCCGCTGCCGCAGAAGAAGTCGGCGACGAGATCGCCTTCCTTGCTGCTCGCGGCGATGATTCTTTCAAGGAGTGCTTCGGGTTTCTGTGTCGGATACCCGATTCGTTCTTTCGCCTGAGAGTTAACCGGCGGAATGTCTTCCCAGACGTCTCCGAGTGGCTTGCCGCGCTGTTCATCGAGGTATCGCCTGTAACGCGGAACTGCCCCAGGACGAGGTTGAACAATCAAGTTCTGTTCCATCGCTGCCTGCATCCGTTCTCGCGTCCAGCGCCATACTCTTGTCACCCCCATGAATTCGTAGCGGAGGTTTGGTCGGTCAGGGTTGGGATTCAGCAGGCTGGTGAGCTGATACGCACGACCTGTCTCGTCAAGCATCGTGTATTTGTCGGCTGTCTTCTCATCAAGCTGGTCGAGATCGTAAGGCTGGAATAGCGCATCCTCGTTCCAGACGGGCCCATCGGTCTTGGAATAGCTGAAGATAATGTCGTGGTTATTGGGAAGTTGGCTGGAGGTGAGCGCTTTAGCCATGGTTCGCTTCCACACCACTTCGTTAATGAAGTGTCTCCGGCCAAGCACCTCGTCCATTGCGTGGCGGATGAACGCATCCATACGCCAATCACAGTGCACATAGATGCTTCCATCCGGAGCCAGCAAGTCCCGCATCAGGATCAACCGCTCGTACAGCATTGCCAGGAACGAGTCCGCTCCGCGCCCCCAGGTGTCACGGTAGGCGATTTGCTCCAGGAGGTTCGGCTCCTTGTGGAACGTCTCGCCGCCGATCTCGATGTCCATGCTGAAGTCGGCGCCGACGTCGAACGGCGGGTCGATGTAGATCAGCTTCAGCCCGCCGGCGTCCTCGATTTGCCGGCGCAGCGCGCCCGACTTGAGCGACGAGAGGATCAGCTTGTTGTCGCCCCAAATCAGCTTGTTGGTCCACCCTTTGAGCTGCCGGCCGCGGATGTCGAACAGCTCGGCCTGCCAGTCGCCCTTCTCCTTCCGCGGTTCGTCGATGTGCTCGAGCGTTTGAAACGGCAGGACGGCGGTGGTCACCTCGCGCGTCTTGCCGTTCCACACCAGCTCCACCTCCCGCTTGTCCGCAAAGAGCAGAAACCGGTACTTCTCGGGCAAGGGCTTGCCCTTGGTGATCAGCTTGATGAGATCCCGTTTCTCGGCGTCCGACAGTTCGTAGGCGTCGCTCATGGTGTCCAACCGCGCGGTGTAAGATGTGTCAGGAAACGCACAGCATGGCCATCGATACTGACGCGCTGCTGTCCGGCATGACACCGGGCGAAAAAGCTCGGCTGCTTCAGCGCGTCGCCCAGGAACTGGGCGACGCCTTTCCCGGTATCGATTCGATTCCAGGCGTGTGCGGCGGCGACGCGACAATCGTGCGGACCCGTATCCCCGTCTGGCTCCTGGAGCAGGCCCGCCGGCTTGGCGCGACCGAAGCCACGCTGCTCCAGACGTACCCCTCCCTGCAGGCCGAAGATCTCGCTCACGCGTGGGCCTACGTGCGCGCGCATCGCGATGAGATCGAACGGCAGATCCGCGACCACGAAACGGCATAGCGAGCCGTGGCGCGCCTGCTCGCCGACGAGAACTTCCCGCTCCCCGTCGTCGAGGCCCTGCGTCGTCTCGGTCACGATGTCGTGACTCTTGCTGACGCGGGCCACGCCCGTGAAGCGATGCCCGACGAAGCCGTCCTGCACCTGGCTATCGCGGACGGCCGCGCGGTCATCACGCTCGATCGGCGGCACTTCGTCCGTCTGCATGGGGATCATCTGGTTCACGCGGGTATCGTGGTGTGTACGCTCGACCTGGATTTCGAAGGACAGGCTCGCCGCGTTGATGCGGCGCTTCGTGAACACGAGGTGCTGACCGGCTGTCTTCTCCGCATCACCCGTGCGGCAGGCGATGGCGGTCACGATTGATACCTGGTAAAGCTGGCCGCCATGGCAGCCATGGTCCTGGGCGTGTGCTGCTCGAAGCCCACCTGGTCCACGAACGCGAAGCGATACACAGTGCCTCCATCGTCTACGCTCGCAGCCGTGGCGTCCACGCACCACTGGTTCAGCCGCTGCATCTTCTGCGGCACGTCGAGTTCCTCACGCCCCTTGGTCTCGATAATCCAGACGATGCCGTCAGTGGTGCGCACGACGAAGTCGGGCACGTAGTTCGAGAGGTCGCCATCGGCCTTCACGTAGTCCAGCTTGAAGCCGACGGCGAGGTAGTTCTTCGCAAACGCCGCCACGTCCGGCGCGGCTTCGAGAAAAGCCGCAAACGACAGCTCGAACCCGCCCGAATGCGGCTCGCCCACGACCTTGTTGAAGACGGACTTGCTCGCTACCAGATACGGACGATGGTCCGTTCGGAAGGGGCGCGTGTCGCGCAGCCGGATCCAGTCCTCGATGCGCGTGCTGCCGGCGTCCTGCACGGTGAGCGCGTTGATGCCGGCCTTGAATGAGTCGAAGAGCACCTTGCCGGCCTCGGGCTCCGACAGGTTGCGCAGCACCACCGCGTCTTCCAGGTTCACCGGGTCGCCCGCGAACAGGTGGTCACGGATGAATGTCTTCACCTTTCCGTACAGCACGTCGTAGCCGCCGACCAGGCGCAGCTCTTTGAGCAGTTGCCGCGCGAAGAAGGCGACGACGGAACGGTAGTCGGCCGGGCCTGAGCCGTCGAGCTGCACGGTGTGATGCGTCTCGGCGTCGAGCATCAGCTTGAAGACGATCTCTCGTGTCTCCTCCGGCGTGAACGGCTTGAGCGGCAGGCGAGTGTTGCCAAACGCCGAGGGGTCCAGACCGTCCAGTTCCTTGAAGTCCCGATGGAACCGGCGCGTGAGCCTGGGCAGCGGGATGTCGAGCGTCTCGATATCTTTGTCCGGGTTGGTCGCGTCCACTTCGACGACGATCGATTGCTGGTGGGCGGCGCCGACGCCCATCGGCACATGTTCGAACGTCACGCCTTCGCTCTGGATCGACTCGACGAACTCCATGAAGGCCGGCGTGCCCATCACCGACACAGTTTCCTGTGTGTCGGTGCCGAAGTACATCCGCCGCAGGCCACGCCCCAGCGTCTGCTCGGGCAGGATGTTGCTCTTGGCCGCGTACGCCCGGAGGCCGACGATGGTCGTGACGTTGCGGACGTCCCAACCTTCCTTGAGCACCAGCACCGAGACGATGGCCCTATAGGGCGACTTCCAGGAGTCGATCTCGTTGGACTGCTTACGGAGCTTCTCCAGCTCGTCCTTGCTCTTGCCGGACGCCGCCTCGGAGATCTCGCCGTTCTGCTTGGTGTGAATCACCAGCACAGCGCCCTGCAGCTCGGGGCAGATCTGCTCCAGGTAGGCGCCCACGTCGTCGCAGTTGCGGGTGTCGTCCACCATCACGAAGAGCACCGCCTTCTTGCCCAGCGGCTCGTGCTCGGCGTAGCTCTTGCGCCATTCCTCGATGCCGAGGCGCAGGTAGTCCTCGTACTTCTCGGTGAAGAGGGCGCTCGTCGCCTCCCGGAGCTTCGCCCGGCTGGCGGCATCCGGCAGGACCGGGTGCTTCACCACGTTCTGGTGGATGGCTTCGACCAGGGGGTAGTCCGATACTGTCTGCACGAAGATCGCGCCGTTGTCGTGGCGCGGCGTGGCGGTGACGTCCACCTGCAGGGCCAGGCGCCGATCCTGCTGCAGCATCCTGTGGTGGATGTCCTGGATCGACTTGAACCAGGCCATCTTCGGGTTGTGGATGTGGTGCGCCTCGTCGTTGAAGACCGCCAACTCCTCTACCTCGCGGACGATTTCGCCAAGGTCCGTCTTGCTGTCGGTGGTCTTGCCTGAGGGCTTCGCGCCGAACGGGTCCAGGAAGTAGTCGCGCAGATCGTCGTCTTCGAGCGACGGCTCGGTGACGTCGCCCAGGAACACGCGATGGATGTTCGTCAGGAAGATATTGCCCGTCTCACGCACGGCGCGGACGTCGTCCTGAATGTGCAGCGTCACCTGGAAGTCGTCGCGCCAGTTGCGGCCGTCGTGGCCGTTGGCGGGGAGCACCGGGTCGTTGAAGAAGATGCGCAGGCCGTCGAAATCCGCGCGCAGCCGGTCGAGCACGATGATGTTGGGCGCGATGACGAGGAAGTTGCGTGACAGCGTGGAGTCCGCCTCGTAGAGGCGATGGAAGAAGCTCCAGGCGATGAGCAGCGACATCACCTTCGTCTTGCCCGCGCCGGTCGCCATCTTCAGGACGTAGCGCGGCCACGCCTCGTCGAACATGCCGGACGACACGGCGCCCGAGGCATCGAAGCGCATCAGGTCGAACCTGTCGCGCGCCTGCTTGACGTCGTAGAGCCAGACCAGCGTCTCCACTGCCTCACGCTGCGCGAAGTAGTAGCGGAAGGGGCTCAGCGACCCGTCGGCCTCTTCGAGCAGGTGCTCGGTGTCGAACCACCAGCGGAGAAGGCTTGCAGAAGTTGCCGACGCCCCCGCGTAGCCCTTCTGTCGCCAGGCGTGAACCTCTTCACGAATCTTGGCGACCAACGGCGGAAGAAGCTTCTCGTACGCCGTGCTGCGAAGCGTTTCGTCGGCGGGGAACCACCGCTGCGACGGGATGAGCGGGGCGTACGGCGACCGTGGAAACTCAGGGTGCAGTGCCATCGTGGGTGAGGGAGTGAGCCTATCCTACAACCTGAGCTGGCGCCGGTCGCTTCTTCGTGAGCAACCGTACCTTCGGAACGCGGGTACCGCCACAGTGGAGGTGCGCCATCAGCAGGTCATGGCGCACCGGAAGGTTCATCCAGAACTCGGGCGACGTGCCCGTCAGATCACCCAGGGCGATAAACGTTCGAGCGTCGAAGCAGCGTCGGGATCGACGTCCCGCGAAGTTCTTCGATCACCGGCTCTGAACGGTGCCACGGGGCGCCGTCCAATTGAACGATCAATCGGAACCACACGCGCTCGAACGCCGTCTGCGCCTCCGCGGCTCCATACACAACGCCGGCAGCCAGCAACGGCGCAATGTCGTCGGTCAGGCTCCGCGTCAGCTTGGCGAGCATGCGCTCTTCAGCGTTCGCCCGCGTAATCTGGTGACCCTCGTGTCTCAGATAGTGGCCAAGGGTGGTGACGACCTTCGCCGCGTTCAGGGAAAGCTGAACCAGGCCTTCATTGAGATCGAAGAGGTCGCGATTCTTGTGCCGCTGGAGAAGCGCGCGGAGCTTCGTGCCGAAATGCTCTTCGGGCTCATAGGAAGGGATGGACGTCCTTGCGGTGTGCCAACGGGTGTCGACGCCGAACGGATACCCGCGCACCCCGTACAGGCTCCCGTGTTCACGTGTGTTGATCTCGACCTTCAGTGTGAGCGCCGCCGCCGGGTCCGCGTCGGGGGTGAACGCGAACACGAGGTGCATCGAGTGAGGCGCGGCTTTGCGACGACACGGGCCGAGCCAGGAGAGCACTCGACGAATCGCGTCAACCGTGGGACCAATGGGTTCCGGTCGCACCTGCACCAGATCGATATCCTCGGAATACCGGAGCGGGTGAGCAAAGAGCAGCTTGTTGATGGCCGTTCCACCGCGGAACGCGAGGCGCTCAGAGAGCCACGGGTCGTTGAAGATGTCGCACAGCGCTCGGCAAATGATCAGAACCTGTTCCACCTGCCGCGGATCGGGCCACGGCGTCGTCGCGCTCCATTCCTGGATATAGGCGCCGGGAATCACGCGTCGATCTCGATGGACGCGTTGAGGATCAACTTCCAATGGGGCGCTTCGGTCGCCGCCTTGGCGGCGGCGCCGAGCGCCGCGATCCGTTTCACAGACGGATCGAGCATCTTCGTGGATTTTGCCGCGCGGCCGAAGGGACGCAGCGCAGTCGCCTGACGCCGGTGGCCGAAGTGTTCGAGCAGGTACCCGAGGCGTCGCGCCGTCGAGTTCTCGTAGAAGGCCGCCGCCTTCGCGAGCTGGCGCGGGTCGGCGTTGCCGCCGAGGTCATGAACGATCTGGGCGGCGCCGTTGAGGCCGGCCGCTTGGTGGAAGTACCGGGCCGCATCCAGGAGGACGAGCTCGATGCCGGCCACCTTGGCGAAGCCGGCGTCGGTCTTCAACTGGCCGAGCCAGGCCTCCCGGTTCGTCCTCGCGAATGCGTCAGGCGCCTGGTAGATGAACTGGATTCGCTGCCGGCCGGCGACGATGGGCCTCATCTGCTTGGGGACGATCACCTGAAAGACCAAGGCCGCCTGATGCGAGGAGCCGTGGAAAGCTGCCGCGCGAAGCAGGGAGACGCGGTAGTCCACGTCCACGTGCCGCATGAGAGGGTCAATCCAGCGCGCCGGGTCCGGAGCCCCTGCCGCGCGATCTTCGGGGCGGATGATCAGATAGAAGCTCCGCTTCGGACTCAACAGCCGGTGCTTCCTCAGCAGCCGTGAGGCTGCCGCGGTGAACGCGGTGGACGATTGTCCGGTCGCGGCCATCGCGTCGGGCTTCTCAAAGTACGCACGACCTCGCGAGAGCTGATCGTCGAGGAAGGCATCGAGGGAGCGCACGCCCGAGTATATTCATAAACAGACGATAAGTGCGTGATTATGAATACGAGTGGGGAACGACATCGCCGTGAACTCAGCCCCCTTCCTCGGAGCGGACGGTGTCCTTGTCTGGGGGTCAGGGGGTCGCAGGTTCGAATCCTGTCATCCCGACCAATTTCCCTTCGTGGGATCAATTCAAGCCGGGGCTCGTGGCCTGACCCGTCACGCACCGCCCTCCATTTCACCATCGAGGCGCTTGCTCTCCAGCAC
>JBEBGB010000440.1:0-4498 GCA_040081675.1 Vicinamibacterales bacterium | reverse complement strand
CCCGACAAAGACCAGACCACCGGCAGTGACGAGCGTTCCTGTCGTCAGCGGCGAACGCTGGCGATCAATCCACGCGGTCTTACCCGTCCCGAGATTGAGCGCCTGCAGACGCCCGTACTTGCCGTCGCTCTCCGGACGCGGCCGAACCGTCCAGCGGACGCCGCTTGACAGGCCCCCACGTTCGCCTTCGGCGACGGGCACGAGATCCATGCACGCCTCGACGATCGGCAGATACAGCATCTTCGTCGTCGGGTCGAAAGACGTGGGCATCCACCCGCGGCCGCCGCTGGCGTGCGGACAGACCATCTTGGTCTTGCCGTCTCCCGGCAAGAGCGCGGGGTCGGTAATCTTGGCGCCGGTCTTCGCATCGATCGACGTCACCAGGTTCTGTAGCCCCAAATCGATCGACGACAGGTACTTGCCGGTTTCCGTCTCGACGATGTCGAAGATCATCTGTTTGCCGGCGGTCACCACCACGCTCTGCAGGTCGCCGTTGACGGGCAACTGCAGCACCATCCGCTCGAAGGCCCAATCGAGATCCCACTGGCCGTTGGTCTGGTGCTGAAAGTACCAGGCGAGCCTCCCAGTCACAGGATCCAATGCCAGCGTTGAGTCCAGGTACAGCGCGTCGCTGGTGATACCCGTCTGCGTGATGGGGTTACGCAGCGGGCCGGTGTCATAGGTATTGCCAGGGGCGAAGAACGCCAGGTTGTGCACCGGATCGTAGCTGCCGGGAATCCAGACCGAGCCGCCGTTGCGTTTCTCGAGTGGCAACCCGTTCCAAGTACTGCCGCCGTGCTCGCCAGGTCGGGCAATGGCATAGAACCGCCAGGCTTCCTTCCCAGTCTCAGCGTTGAGCGCGGCGATGTAGTTGCCACCCGCGGCTCGACCCGTGGTGCCGATCATCACATTGCCGCGAGCCACGAGTGGACCGCCGGTCAGCCGGTAGCCTTGCGTGAAGTCCGCAACCACCTGGTCCCACACGACCCTGCCGGTCTTCACGTCGAGCGCCACCATGTGCGCGTCGGAGGTTGGCACGTAGAGGCGAGTGCCGTAAATGGAGATGCTGCGCTTGACGCTGGCGGCGACGCCGGTCGGCAGCCGGCGTGAATACTGCCAGAGCAGGTCTCCCGTCGCGGCATCGAGCGCCTGGACCTTGTCGCCAAAACTGTGGATGAAGAGGACGCCGTCGTGGACGATCGGCGTCGCTTCATTCGGGCCGTTGGGCAGCGACCAACTCCAGGCGACGCGGAGACTATCGACATTGGCCTTCGTGATGTTCTTCAGCGGGCTGTACCCGAACGCCTCGTAGGTGCGTCGCCACAGGAGCCACTCGCCGTCGGGGACTTTGGTCAGCATGGCCTCGGTAACCGGCTGAATCTTGTCCAGTGGGTTGGGCCTCGCCGGCCAGGGCGGCACGATCAATTCTGGCGCCAGCCCTCCTCCTCCGACCCGCGGCCAGTTGGGCGATGCCATCGCCTTGAGTGCCTCGGGGTCGGCCGAGAACTCGCGCGCGCCTGATTGCGAGCCGTTCTCCTGAAACATGAATGCCATGAGCCGCTCGTAGGCGGTGTCGCCCAGCGTGCCTGGTTGGGTGGGTGGCATCTTGGTGCTGGTGTAGGTGAAGAGGGCTTCCGCCGATCGCGAACCCCATTTCTGGCGAAAGTCGTTCCCTTTGAGCGGAGGTCCATACGCTCCATCGTCCATGTTCGGGCCATGGCATGACGCGCAATGCTCGACGAAGAGAGCCTGTCCCTGATCGGCCTGGGGTGCGGTGAAACTGGCGGGGATCGTGGGCGACTGCGCCGCCATCCGTGCCGACGGGATCAGCGCGGCAATGCAGACAGCGAATCCCAGCGAGGCCCGCCCCAGATCGGCAAGCATATGAGCGCCTCGCCTCGCTAGATTGAAGCGACCCTCCGCGAGACGTCGCCGATTCAGTGACCGAATCGATGTCATCGATGCCTCGTTTAAAGAGTCCGCAGTGGCGCGAGTCTAAGCCCGGCGATCGTGCCGGTCAAGCGGCCTCAGCGAGAGCGGCCTTCAGCGAGAGAACCGTCCGCGCAATTTATGGATCGCGCTTCTCTACCTCGCCGCCGCCAGCGCCGACATCTGCACGAACCGCGCGGCGTTCTGCAGCGTGCCAAGGTCAGACAAGTCGGCTGTGACCTTGACCATGAAGCGATCGGCGACGAGCACGTGAATCTCGCCATGACCGGACTCGGCGGTGAACTCTTCGTACGCCGGGAAACCGTTCACGGTCGTGTGACGCTGAGTCGTGCCTCGCGTGCCGGGTGGAAACGTCTTGAGCGTTTCCCGTAGGAGCATCAGGACGTCCGCGCTGCGACACGAGTCCATCAGCTCGACGCTGATCCGTTCGGCCTTGCGCTCGAAGTCCACCGTGGTCCTCGACACCGCCTCGGACCGGTCGGTCTCGGATTGTGGCGTGCCGCGTGTCCATCCGGGCATCACCGGATAGAACTTCTCGAGGTTGTTACCTGGCACCGGCTGACAGGCCTGAGCGGCGTCCGCTCGCGTGGCGGCCGCCATCGCCAAGGCGAAAAGCAGCACGCCGGCGGCGATGCCGGGTGCGAGATGTCGGGTCATACGCGCAGACGGACGGGCAGGGTGTGTCGTTCGTGTCATCGTGCACCTCCGGAGTGGGGCCTTATCATCGGTCCTTCTGAGCGGGAATGTCACGCGTGCGTGATTGTCTTCAGCACAGATGCAACCAGCCGGCTCGGAAGCAGTAGACTCGCGACAACAACACCGAGGTGTCACGTGAAAACAAAGATGTGGGCCGTCTCGGGAACGCTTGCGGTGGTCATCTCGATCGGCGTGGCGATCGCCGTACTCCAAGAGTCTCCGGCGGCGCAGGCAGTCCGACAAGTGCCGAGGTTCGAACCGGACCCGCTCTGGTCGGAGGCGTTGCCGAACAAGTGGGTGAGCGGTCAGGTTGGCGGCCTTGCGGTGGATTCGCATGACAACCTCTGGGTGTTCCACCGCCCTGACAGCATTTCCGACTGGGAGAAGGGCGCCGCGCTCAACCCTCCACAGGCTGAGTGTTGCATCCCGGCTCCGGCGGTCATCGAATTCGACACCAACGGGAAGTTCCTTCAGGCATGGGGTGGCCCCGGCCAGGGATATGAGTGGTTTTCCTCGCAGCACGGAATCTTCGTCGACGACAACGACAACGTCTGGCTCAGTGGCAGCGCCAAAGACGACAACCAGATCCTGAAGTTCACGAGCACGGGCAAGTTCCTGATGCAGATCGGCCACAAGGGCAGGAACCAAGGCAGCAACGACACGCAAAACCTCGGAGGCCCGGCGGGTCTCTTTCTGTACCGAAAGACCAACGAGTTGTTCGTGGCCGACGGCTACTTCAATCGTCGCGTGATCGTGTTCGACGCGAACACGGGAGCCTACAAGCGGCACTGGGGCGCGTACGGCAAGAAGCCCGACGACAGCATCACGTTTCCTCCTCGCGCCCAGCTCCTCGCGGGACCGCCGCCTGCGAGCTTCAACAATCCCGTCCACGCCGTGCTGGTAACCAACGACGACACGGTGTACGTCGCCGACCGGACGAACAATCGTTTTCAGGTGTTCAGGCTCGACGGCACGTTCATCAAGGAAGTGTTCAACGCGAGGAACACGCTTCAGCCCGAGGGCTCAGTGCATGCCTTCGCGGTCTCGCCGGACAAAGAGCAGACGTTCCTGTACCTGGTGGACGGCTCGAACAAGGCAATCCGCGTGTTGAATCGCCAGACGCTCGAGACGTTGACGTCGATTGGCGGGCACGCGGGGCACAACGCGCGCGAGTTCTTCCACGCGCACAGCTTCGCCACCGACTCGAAGGGGAACCTCTTCATCGGCGAAGTGAACAACGGGGGCCGCTACTACAAGTACGCCTTCAAGGGCATGGGGCCGGCGCCGTCGCAGGCCCCGACGCCGTCCACGACGCCCGCCGCGAAGACGTTCAGCAGTGCTGCGGATGTCGCGTCGATGATTGCGAAGGCCAAGAACGAACGGAAGCCTGATCAGGCGAACTTCATTCAGCCGTTACTTCGAGATGCCCCGTACACAGCGAATCTCGAATACAGGGTCAAGGGAGTCGATACGACCCCGAACGTCCATGAGCACGAGGCCGAGCTCGTCTATGTGATTGAAGGAGGGGGAACGTTCACCATGGGCGGCAAGCTTCGCAACGAGAGACGCGTGAATGCCGGCAACGTGACCGGAAGCGGCATCGAAGGCGGTACGCCGCGCCACATTGCCAAGGGTGACTTTCTACTCGTGCCCGAGAATACGGCGCATGGTTTCACCGAGACCGACGGCACACTGGTGATCATGTCCCTTCATCTGCCCCGGGGCGGCGCCAGTAAATAGATAGACGCACGCGGATGACTGCCGCCGCAGTCATCCGCGGAAGAGTAAGCGGCTGCAGGTCTAGCGGGGAACTGACCGCTGCGGACGCTGACCCCGGCCCCCCTGCGGGAAT
>JBEBGB010001317.1:0-1067 GCA_040081675.1 Vicinamibacterales bacterium | reverse complement strand
CACGACCTGGACTACGTCGCGACTCTACGCGAGGCGTCCACCCTGGCCAGCAACACATCTTCGCCGGCCGCAGGGGGCAGCTTCGGTGTCGCCACCGGGACGTTCCCAATTGCGGAAGCGGCTGGAAAGAAGGTGACCTACAGCGGGTATATCAAAACGGAAGGCGTCACGCGCGGCTCGGCCGGCTTGTGGTGGCGCGTGGACGGAGCCTCGGGCGTCCTGGCGTTCGACAACATGCAGAGTCGGGGCGCCACGGGCACATCGGATTGGAAGCGCTACGTGATTGAGCTTCCCGTAGACGCGAGTGTCAAGAACATCAACTTCGGCATGCTGATGCCCGGCGACGGCGCGGCCTGGTTCGACGCGCTGACCATCGAGCTCGATGGTCAGCCATACACCGACCAGAGCGTCTTTGATCTCGACTTCGAATCCACTTCACCGCGAGGGTTCTATACGGGCGGCAACGGATACCGTGTGGAATTGGATGCAGAAGTCGCACAGAGCGGCAAACAGAGTCTCCGCATGAGGCGCGTCGCGCCGACGCCTGACGAGCCGACGCGGCCCGAACCCAAAATCGCCGCGGCGCAATGGAAGGGAGTCGTGGCGCACCTGGAGGCTCGTCGGGCGGCGTATCGCGCCACTGGTGCCGCGGACCATGAAATCGACTGGGCCATTCAGAACGCGCGCGTGGTTCTTCAGGGCATGCAGATGCGCGGGAACGAAGTGACCCGGGACCACAGCATGGCGGACAACGTCAAGTGGATCCTGGATCACAACCCGAACGCAAAGATTGTCCTGTGGGCTCACAACGGTCATGTGGCCGCTGGGGGCTTCCCAAATGAGACCATGGGCGCCGTGCTGCGACGCATGATGAGCAAAGAGATGGTGGTGTTCGGATTCGCCTTCAACCAGGGATCGTTCCAGGCGATTCCTCAGGGCGGTGGCGCCCTGAAGAATTTCACCGTTCCTCCAGCACCTGCTGGCAGCCTGGACGCGACACTCGCCGCGTCGCAGATCCCCCTGTTCGCGCTCGACCTACGGCAAGCGCCAGAATGGTTCAAGGAACC
>JBEBGB010001316.1:0-1068 GCA_040081675.1 Vicinamibacterales bacterium | reverse complement strand
TGGCCTCGACTGGCAAGCGCGTGATCTTGTGGCCGACGCCACGTCCACGACGTTCTTCGTGTGGCGTCGCGGAGAGCCGTTCGGCGAGTTCCAGGTGCCGCTGCTCGGCGCACACAACGTGCGCAACGCGCTCGCGGCAATTGCGGTAGCCACCGAGATCGGCATCGACCCGCTGCGCATTCGCGAGGGCCTTCGGCTGTTTGCAGGCGTGAAGCGTCGCCTCGAGGTTGTGGGCGTTGCGGACGGCGTGACGGTCTACGACGACTTTGCGCACCACCCGACCGCCGTGATGGAAACGCTCAATGGACTTCGCGCGTCGAATCCGGCGGCTCGCATCTGGGCTGTGTTCGAACCACGGTCGGCATCCTCCTGTCGTCGCGTGTTCCAGGCAGACTTCGCACGAGCCTTTGGAGCGGCTGACCGGGTGTTGATTGCACCGGTGGCCCGGTCGACGTTGCCGGAGTCGGAGCGCTTATCGGTGCCCGATCTGATTGCCGATCTGCGCGCATGCGGTCAGACCGCCGACGCGCCTGCCTCGCTCGACGACATCGTCGCGGCGATTGTGCGCGAACATCGCCCCGGCGACCTCGTCGTGCTCATGTCCAATGGTGGTTTCGGCGGCATTCACGCGCGGCTGCTGGCCGCGTTGAAAACAGCCATCAGCGCATGACTCCGCCGCGGATCGTGGCAGCCGGTGACGCGGTACTGATCGCCGAATTCGACGATCGTATCGATGTCGAGGTGAACACATATGCCGTCGCGCTGGCAGAGCACGTGCGCGCGCAGGCCGTCCGAGGTGTGAGGGATGTCGTGCCCACGTTCCGCTCGGTCGCGGTGTATTTCGATCCCCTGCAAACGGACGTTGACGCCCTTGCAGCCACGCTGAGAAGCGCCGCGCCGAGGATGGAGCCCGCGAAGTCGGCGGACGTCATCGAGGTGCCGGTGTGTTACGAGCTGGACTATGGCCCCGACCTCGAGGACATTGCGCGTCGCGCCGGGCTCGATGTCGACACCGTCGTCTCGATCCACACAGAGATTGATTACCGTGTGTTCATGCTCGGGTTCATG